>NZ_JBHXKE010000027.1:0-57316 GCF_042722765.1 Kitasatospora sp. NPDC058406 | reverse complement strand
AGCGCGCGCGATGGTGGAGTCGATGCTGACCAGGGGCAAGTCCACCTCGCCCCGCTTCGCGGCCTCCGCGGTCAAGCCCTCCAGCAGGGCCTCAAGCACCCCAGCGTCACGCCACTGGCGGAACGGTTGGAGACATGGTACGGGCCGTACTCGCCAATCGGCAGGTACGGCCCGATGAACTCCCGTTCTTCGTCCTTCAGTTGCACGCGCGTCATGCAAGACGATCTACCGGATCAGCCTCCACTTCGAGGGTGAATCCCGCAGATCGATCACCACCCGATACACGCCCGAGGCCCACTTCTCCGGTCTCAGTTCTGGTCTCGTTCACCCCCGTCCAGCCGCGTTCGGCCACCGGCCAGCGGATCGCTCCACCGCAGGTCAGAACGGGCATGAACCTCAGCGGACGCCGTTCGGAAGAATTGGAAAGCGTGTTGGGGGCAACCCCTCACGAGTTCGAATCTCGTATCCTCCGCCGGCAGAAGGCCCGGACCGCTCAGCGGTCCGGGCCTTCGTCGTTCCCGGCTCCGGGTGCCGCGCCGGAGGCACGGGCAGAATCACGAGGGCAACAGCCGCCCCGAGCCCAGACGAGGCGGACGGCGAGCATTCGGGCGACAGCATGCCGAAGATCCCAAAGGCCGACGCGTGGGCCAGCGCCGCCGTGAACGCGGTGCGCGCGCTCCCCATGGAGCACGATCACGTCGTCCAGACGCCGGTCATCGACCGGGCGAAGGCCCGGTGACTGCTCCGACCGGGCCGGCAACAGCGGTTCGATCCGGGCTCATAGCTCGTCGTCCACGATCCACGGCTTGCTGCTCACACCATCATGAACGGACGAATCGTCACACCGGCAACGCCCACCGGCAACAATTCACAAGATCGTGTTACGAGTCCATGCAGGCACCCCCGAGGGGCGAACGGCGATTTCGACATCTGCAATCAGTTGACTTCGGAACGTATTCCGAAGTAACATCACGACATGTCCACTCTCACCGTGTCGTTCTCCGACCTGTCGAAGAACTCCAAGCGCGTCGCGGACAGTGTCGAACAGGCACAGCGCATTCACGTCACACGCCGCGACGGCGAGGACCTGTACCTGACCACGGAGCGCCACGACCGTCAGCGCGAAGAGACCGCCGACGTCACCGCACGACTGTTCGCAGCGCTGATCACCAGCAGCGAGGGCGCTCGCGCCGTCCTCCTCGCGCTCCCCGAGGTCTTCCCGTGGACCCGCCACCTGTCGGCCGAAGAGGTCCGGGAGTTTATCGTCGACCTCGTGAACGCCACTCGCGACGTGGTGGAGCTGGACGTCCACGCCAATCTGCACAGAGTGATCGTCGAGTGGCGCGCCACAGCCCGAATCCTGGCGGATCCGGAACTGGCTGCGCAGCTCACCGAACTGCTTCCCGGTGACGACCACGGCGAGGTTCCCAACCCATGAGCCCCAAACGCGGCGACGACGTCCCACCACCGCCGATCGGCAGCGAATGGCGGCTACGGTTCGCCACCAATGAGGCGGCCAAGGGGTGGGGCGATCTCTGCTCCGAAGCTCCCGGGAATACACGACGCTGCTTCGAAGCCCTTCGCACCGACCCCATGTCCATGGGCGACCCTGATCGGCAGCACCGGCTTCGGGGGCGTCTGGCGGCTCGCACCCTCGGAGGGAGCGAGCTGCCGCAGTGGGAGTACGAGGTGACCGCCGGCGGGCGCGTGCGCTACCTCGTCGACGAGCCAGGGCGGACCGTACATCTCGTCTACGCCTCGCCCCGGCACCCCAAAGACACGGACAGCTGACCAAGCACGAGGTGGACGATCCAGCTGCAGGTGCCAGGTAGCGTGGTCTCAGTTCTGGTCTCATTCATCGCCGTCCGGCTGGTTCGACCGCCACCCGACGGTTCGCTCCGGCGCAGGTCAGAACAGGTCTGAACCCCGGCAGACGGCGTTCGGGAGAATTGGAAGGCATGTTGGGGGCAACCCCTCACGAGTTCGAATCTCGTATCCTCCGCCTCTGCAAGCCATGGCAGCACGAAGGCCCCGACCGCCCAGCGGTCGGGGCCTTCGGCGTTCACAGGCTCATCTGCAGTTTCAACGGCCAACTCTCATGCCTTGGAGCGGAGGAGGCGCCACTGGCAGTGGCGCCCCACCGGCCTGAGCGTCGTGGATGATCGGAGCCACAGCACCTACAGGCCGCGGTACACGTCGCGGCGGTTTCCGGCAGCCATCACCCACACGATCAGCTGGCCGTCCTCGATCGTGTACACGACGCGGTAGTCGCCGACCCTGAGACGCCACCGCGAGCTGTGCCCCTGAAGGGCCTTGATGTCGAAGGCCGTTGTGTCGCCCTCGTCCAACCCCTTCTGGAGCTCGGTCAGGCGATAGAGGATCCGCAGAGCATCGGGGCGCGGGATCTTGAGCATGTCCCGTTGCGCGTGCGGGGTGAACCGCGTCACGTAGCCCATGGAGATCAGGCGTGGTGGGCACGGAGCAGGGCGGCCATCTCTTCGAGCGAGACCGAACCTTCGGTGCCTTCGGATTCCGCCTCGTCGGCCAACTGGTTCAGCCAGGACTCCTCGGCCTGCTCAGCCAACCGGCTCAGCCGCCGGTACTCAAGGATGTCGATCACGACGGCTTCCTGCTTGCCGCGCCGAGTAATGATCGTCGGGGTCTCGTCCCGACGGGCCCGGTCGAGGACGTCCGCCAAGTGACTGCGAACCTCGGCCATGGATGCGATCACCGGTTCACTCATGTCACAAATGTAGCAGATGTACATATGCCCCTCCGAGGCTTCTGTCCACCCGCCTCCGAGCTCCGCCGTCCGAGCCCGTTTGGACATGGGGCGCCCACTGCCCTGGCTGCAGCTCTGGTTGCGTTCACCCCCCGAACAGCCGGACAAACATTGGGAAAGCGTGTTGGGGGCAACCCCTCACGAGTCCGAATCTCGTGTCCTCCGTCTCTGCCGGCCATGGCAGCACGAAGGCCCCGACCGCTCGGCGGTCGGGGCCTTCGGCGTTCTCCTGTTGCAGCTTTGGTTTGCACTCGCCTCCGTACAGCACCGCCCGGAGTCTCTTGGTCGGCGCCGCACCGCCGCCCCGCCGCGCGGATCGCGGCGGTGGGTCGGCGGTGCCCTCGGTGGGCCGGCCGCGTGGTGCGTGGCCTGTGGGGCGAAGCGCCGACCTCACACTCCGGTGCGCTGTTTCGTCGAAGTTCTGACAGCGAAAGCGGACGAAGAGAAGACCCGGGGGCGTCACGGCCATGATCACCTCATCCGAGCCGGGGCTCGCCCCGTCCACGGCCGGGACAAGGTCGCCCGTCTGCTCGCGGCTCTCGCCCCGACTCCGGCCGAGGCCTCACCATCACCCGACGCAGGGCCGACGGCGACCCGCCGGCGCCGGTCGGTCCTCGTCCTCGACCTCGGCCTCGCTCCGGACGGCAGCCAGGTGTGCCGAACCTGCACCGTCGCCGAGCCCGACAAGCTCTCCCACGCCAAGTGAACACTGAGGAATCAACGTGATACGAAGAATGGCGTCCCTGCCCGGTGGAAGGGTGGGGAAGTGGGTCGTCCTCGCACTCTGGGCGGTCGTCCTGGTGCCGGCCCTGATGCTGGCCGGCCGGCTCGGCGACGTCGAGAAGAACGACAACTCGGCCTGGCTGCCCGGTAACGCGGAGTCCACCAAGGTCGTCGAGCGGGCCGAGAGCTTCCAACTCGGCGACACACTGCCCGCGATTGTGATCTACGACCGGCCCGAGGGCATCACCCCTGCCGACATGGCCAAGGCCGAAGCCGACGCCGAAGCCTTCAAGGGCATCGACAACGTCGTGGGTCAGCCGCACGGGCCGTTGAAGGCCCAGGACGGCAAAGCCGTCCAGACCGTGGTCCAGCTCCACAAGGACCAGATGGGCTGGGAGGGGATCGGCGAGATCGTTGCCGCGATGAACAAGGTCGGCGGGGAGAACGCCGACGGTCTCGGCTTCCACGTCACCGGGCCGGCCGGTTACGCGTCCGACTCGATCGAGGCGTTCAGTGGGGGAGGCGCCCTGACGACGATCACCGCACTGGTGGTGGTCGTGATCCTGCTGCTCACCTACCGGAGCCCGTTGCTTCCGGTGTTGCCGCTGCTGACCGTGGGCGTCGCCCTGGTCACCTCGGAAGCGGTGATCTACCTGTTGGCGAAGGATGCCGGACTCGTCGTCAACAAGCAGACCAGCTTCATCCTCACCGTGCTGGTGTTCGGCGCCGCGACCGACTACGCGCTCCTGCTCATCTCGCGGTACCGGGAGGAGTTGCTGCGGCACGAGGACCGGCACGAGGCGATGGCCGAGGCCCTGTACCGCTCCAGTCCCGCGATCGTCGCCAGCGCCGCGACCGTCGCGGTCAGCCTGATGCTGCTGATGCTGGCCACTCTCAACTCCACCCAGGGGCTCGGGCCGGCCTGTGCTGTCGGCGTGCTCGTCGGACTGGTCGCCATGGTCACCCTGATGCCGGCCCTGCTGGTCGTCTGCGGCCGCTGGATCTTCTGGCCGGTGAAGCCGTCGCACGGGTCGGCCGAGGCGGCCGGGGAAGGCATCTGGACCCGGGTCGGCACCGCTGTCTCCCGCCGGCCGCGGATCGTGTGGATCGGCACCACGCTCGCCCTCGCCGTCATGGCGATCGGGGCGTTCGGGCTCAAGGCCGACGGGCTTTCCAACAAGGACCAGTTCACCAACACACCACAGATGGCGGTCGGCGAGGAGATTCGGTCCGGGCACTTCCCGGCCGGGTCGGGCGACCCCGTCCTCGTCGTGGCCAAGGCCGCCTCGGCGGAGCGGGTGAGGACCACGCTGTCCGGCGTACCGGGAGTCGGCGACGTCTCGACGCCCATGGTCAAGGGCGGCGAGGCCGTCCTGCTGGCGGAGCTCAAGGACGACCCCAGCAGTACGACCGCGATGCGCACTGTGGAGCAGGCAAGAATCGCGGTCCACAAGATCGAGGATGCGGATGCCCATGTCGGCGGCAGCACGGCGATCATGCTCGACACGCAGGAGGCGGCCGCTCGCGACTCCAAGGTGATCATCCCCATCGTCCTGGTGGTGGTGCTCCTCATCCTCGCGCTGCTGCTGCGGGCTATCGTCGCGCCGTTGTTGCTCATGGCCACGGTGGTGCTGTCGTTCGGAGCGGCCCTCGGCGTGAGCAGTCTGCTGTTCAACCACGTGTTCCACTTCGCCGGCGCGGAAGCCTCCTTCCCGCTGCTGACGTTCGTGTTCCTGGTCGCCCTGGGCACCGACTACAACATCTTCCTGGTCACCCGGGTGCGCGAAGTGGCGCTGCTGCACGGCACCCGGCGCGGCGCGCTGACGGGTCTGTCCACCACCGGGGGTGTGATCACCTCAGCGGGTCTGGTGCTGGCCGGCACCTTCGCGGCGATGGCCTCGCTGCCGCTGGTGTTCGCGGCCGAGCTCGGGTTCGCGGTGGCGTTCGGCGTGCTGCTGGACACCATGATCGTCCGCTCGGTGCTGGTCACCGCGCTGACCCTGGACGTGGGTCGATGGATGTGGTGGCCGGGCAAGCTGTTCAGGCACCATGACGACCCCCGGCCGCGGGCGGACAAGGCCGACCGCGAACCCGCACTCGTGGGCAGGTGACGACCGACTCGCGGAGCTGATCGCGGTGCCGTGGTCGGCCGCCGGGCGGCACGCCCGCCTTTTCGCCGACGTGGTCCGCGTGTGGGACCGGCCATGGCAGCCCGAAGGCCCCGACCGCCCAGCGGTCGGGGCCTTCGGCGTTCCGCGGGCCGGGCGGAGACGGTCCGGCGGCGATCCGGTGCACCCGGTGTTCCTCCCGCTCCCGCGCGCCCGCGCCCGATTCCACGACCTCGGGCGGAGCGGCGGGGGTCAGCGGAAGTCCGCCAGGTGATCCGCGACCCACTGCGCGTACGGGCGTGCCGGGTGGCCGGTCAGCTTCTCGACGGTGTCGCCCACCGGCGCCGGCCCGCCCACCGTGTTCGCCATCAAGTCCAGTAGGGCACCCGCGAAGTCGGCGTCCATGAACCGGCCGAGTTGCTGCCGCACCACGTGATCCGCCACCTCCTCGAAGCGGAGCTCACGGCCCAGGGCCCGGCCGAGCACCTCGACCTGCTCGGTCTGGGTGAGCGACTGCGGCCCGGTCAGTTCGTGGACCCGGCCGTGGTGTTCGACGGCGCCGAGCACGGCGGCGGCTGCCTCGGCGACGTCGCGCTCGTGCACCACCGAGGCGGCGGCCGCGGCGTGCGGCCCGCGGACGGTGTCCCCGCCCTGCACCTGCATCGCCCAGGCCAGCGAGTTGATCGCCGGGAAGAACAACCGCAGGAACGTCCAGTCGACGCCCGTCGCCCTGATCTCCTGCTCCACCTTCGCGTGGTAGGCGGCGATCACATCGGGCTGCGGGTCCGCGCCGTCGACGACGGCCCCCGAGGACAGGAACACGATCTGTCGCACCCCTGCCTGCCGCACCTGGTCCAGCAGCGGCCGTGCATCAGCACCGTAGGGAAGCGCCAGGAACAACTCGGTGACGCCGTCCAACGCAGGCCCCAACGTCTCCGGCCGGGCCAGGTCGCCCCCCACCACCTCCACGCCCTCGGGCAGTCCCGCCCGTTCAGGGGTGCGCGACAGGGCCCGGACCTGCCGCCCGGCGCCCGCCAGCGCCTCCACCGTCTGCCGCCCGAAGTGCGCGGTCGCGCCGATCACGAGAATCATGACGGATCCCTCCGAATCACCGTTCCGATCAGTTCCTTCCCGACAGACGGTAGGGAGCATCTAGGACGGATTCCGTCCTAGGAAGAGCCCGTCGGGCGGACCGCGGAGCAACCGGCGGGCAGGAGCGCCCGGGCATGGCGACCCGGGGACGAACGGGGCCCGCACGCCGTGCGGGCTCGCCGGGGCCGGCGAGCCGATCGGCGCGCGGGGAGCAGCAGGTCCGGACCGAGCCCGGACCGAGCCCGCACGGGTCAGCCGTCGGTCCTGTCGCCGTTCCGGTGCCAGGGGCGGAGCTTCTCCGGGTTGCGGACCGCCCAGATGCGGGTGACGCGGCCGTCGGCGAGGCCGAACGCCGCCACGGTCACGGTGACGCCGCCGAACTGGGCGACCAGGCCGGGGCTGCCGTTGACCGTCCGTTCCAGGAGCGTCAGCCCGGGGGCCCTGTCGGCGATGTGGATCAGGTACTGGGCGATGCGCTCGCTGCCCTCGACCGGGCGGAGGGCGGCGCCGACCAGCCCGCCGCCGTCGGCGACCATCGTGGCGTCGGGGTCGAGGAGGTCGACGAGGGACTTGATGTCCCTGGCCTCCCACGCCTCCTTGAAGCTCCGCACGAGCCCGGCCTGACCGGCCGCCGGGACGGCCGTGGCCCCTGCGGCGCGCACACGCCGGCGGGCCGAGGAGGCCAGCTGACGGCAGGCCGCCGGCGTCCGGCCGACGATCTCGGCGACCTCCGCGAACGAGTACCGGAACACGTCGTGCAGGACGAACGCCACGCGTTCGGCCGGCGTCATCGTCTCCAGTACGACGAGGAATGCCATGCTGACCGACTCGTCCAGCGTCACCCGGTCGGCCGGGTCGGCCGGCTCGGTCCCGCCGCCGCCCACCGGCCCGCCGATCCACTCCGCGCGGTCGGGCAGCGGCTCGGGGACCCACTCACCGACGTAGCGCTCGCGCCGGACCCGCGCCGAGCCCAGCAGGTCGAGGCAGATGCGGCCAGCCACCGTCGTCAGCCAGGCACCGGGCGACTCGACGGCCTCCTGGCTCCGGCGCGGCATCGCGTACCAGCGGGCGTACGTCTCCTGCACGGCGTCCTCGGCCTCGGCCAGCGAACCGAGCAGCCGGTAGGCGACGTTGGTCAGGTGCCGCCGCTCGCCGACGATCTCGCGCAGGCCCGGCTCGGACCCGTCATGCCCTGGCTCGGACGGAGTGCTCATGGCCGGGGCCGCTCCCTGGTTCTTCCCGTCCGCCTCCGCAGCCGTCACGTCGACGAACCCCCGGGCCGGACATCGACGCTCCACCTCACATTTCGCGGGCCCACGTCGTCGGACTACCGAGACAGTACCGATCAACCGCCGCGAGGCGGAAGAGGGGACCGCACCATGGCCACACCGATGACGGCAGGACACCGCAGCTTCACGTTCGCGCAGGTCGCGATCGCCCTGCAGACCCTGGCCATCCTCTTCCAGGCGGTCACCGCCGGGCTGCTGCTGACCTCCCACAGCGGCGAGGTCCTGCACAGCGTCGGAGCGCGCGTGATGTACGGCGCGTCGATGTTGTACCTGCTCGCCGCGATCCTCGCGTGGCGGCCGGGCGGCGGATCGCCCCGCCCCGTCCTGTACGCGTCCGGCTTCCTGGTGCTCGCCTCGGTCCAGGTCGTGCTGGGCGTCGCGCACGTCCCGTCGTTCCACGTCCCCCTGGGCGTGCTGATGTTCGGTCTGAGCCTGCTGGTGCTGGGGCAGACGCTGTCCGCCCGCCGGTCGGAGCACTCCGGCACCCGGTGGTCGTGACCGATCGCGCGAACCCCGGCGCCGGGTGGACGCCGCCCCCTGTCTTCGGGCCGGGGCCGGGGCCGGGGCCGGGGACCGGGTCAGACGTCGGCGGGACCGGTGCGGAGGTGGTCGGCGGCCTCCCGGTAGGCGTCGGCGGCGCGGGCGAAGTAGTCGAAGAGGACGTCGAGCTGCTCCGGCGCGTACCCGGCGAGGATCTCGCCGACCCGCTCCCGGGCCGGGGCCATCACCCGGTCGAGATCGGCGGGCCCGCCGACCGGTTCGACGATGACCTTGCGCCGGTCGCCGGGATCGGCCGCCCGGCGCACGTAGCCCGCCTGCTCCAGCCGGTCGACGAGGCGGGTGGTCGGGCCGGTGGTCAGCCCGGTGCGGGTGGCCAGTTCGCCGGGGGTCATCGCCCCGGACAGCTGGAGGATGTTCAGCGCGTACAGGTCGGTCGCGCCGAGCTCGCAGGCCTTGGCACTCGCGTGGCCGTGGAGCAGCACGGCGCTCAGGTACCGGCGGTAGACCTCGCTCGCGTCGGGCCGCATGGCGGGCGTGGACACGGGCTCCCCCTCTCCGTACTCCCTTCCCCGGGGAGGAGGGAGATGTCTCGTCTCTGCGGTGGCTGCCGGACGGCGGTCCGGTCGGAACCCCGGCGGGCCGCACGTCGGGTCCCAGTCCTACACGCCCGGTGGCCGGTCGCGAAAACGCCCGAAGGCCCCGGCCGCGCACGGGGGCGGAGCGGCGAGGGCCTTCGGGGCCGGAGGGGAGCACCGGAGCGAACGGAGCCGACAGAGCTGACGGAGCGAGCGGGGTGGGGTCAGGAGCGGGCTTCGGCCTGCTCCTGGAGGAGGCCGGAGATGAGCGAGAGGTCGCCGATCATCTCGATGACGCCCTCGATGTCCGGCGTGGAAGCCCCGTTGACGGCCAGGTAGTAGGTGTGGAGGCGGCCGTGGCCCGCGTCGAGGTACCCGCCCAGGGTCTGGGCGCCGACGGCGATGCGGTTGTTGACGGCGTCGAAGCCGGCGACGGTGCCGGGCTTGGACCAGACCTTGCCCTTCCCCGGGCAGGTGGGACAGCCCTCGCAGACGGACGCGAGGCTGCCGTCGACGCCGAGGATCGGGAGGGCCTCACGGAACCGGGTCGCCTCGGGGGTGCCCTGCCAGTAGTGGAGGATCTGGTTCTCGACGCGCGGGGTGACCCGGTCGACGGGGTTGCCGCCGCGCCCGTCGAGGAGCTGGACCTGGGTGGGGTCGATCCCGGCCTGGCGGAGGAAGGCGGTGAGCACGGGGAACCCGTCCTCGCACTGGTGGCTGCCCGCCGTCACGGCCATCAGGCAGATGCCGAGGTTGGCGCCGAGGTTGTGGCTGACCTTCAGGATCAGCCGGGTGTAATCGGCGAAGACCGGGGAGACGTAGGCGGCGACGCGCTGGGTGCCGTCGTAGGAGTCCGGCAGCGTGCCGGACGGGTTCGGCCCGGTCGGCGGGGCGGTGACGGTGACACCCGCCCGGGCGAGCGCCTCGATCAGGGCGGTACGACCGAAGGACGCCGGGTCCTGCACGTTCGAGATCCGGAGCGTCGGGGGCGCGTCGGCGGCGATCGTCCCGGAGAGGGTGATGCGGGTGCCGTCGGGTGAGGCGGAGACGGTGAGCTCGGTCGGGCCTCCCGCCGCGACCGTCTGCACCGTCGACTCGACCTGGTACGGCGCGACCTGCGGGCGCCAGCTGAGCTGAGCGGCCTGGCCGGGGGCGGTCGGGGTGGTGAGCAGGTCGATGACGTTGTCGTTGATGATCAACGGGGTGGGGCTCGGGTCCAGGTCGGGGAACGAGGTGAAGAGGCGGGAGTCGACGGCGACGTCCCCGTGGACCTCGGTGATGCCGGCCTGCCGCACCTGCCCGGCGATCTCGTCGAGGCCCGCGAGCGGGTTCTCGGGGGTGAGGGTCGCACCGGGGACGTCGTTCGCGTAGGTGTGGTCGATCGGGGTGTAGGAGACGGAGCCGTCGGGCGCGGTCCGGCCGCCCATCGTGAGGTCGCCCTGGGCGACCAGGACGAGCGAGCCGTTCAGGACCTCCCCGTCCCGGCTGCCGACGGCCTGCACGGGCGTGGTGAAGCGGTGCTCGCCGCCGAGGGCGTGCCAGGCGCCGGACACGCTGACCAGCTTGGCCGTCGAACCGGGGATGAAGAACTGGTCCGGGTAGATCGAGTGGATGACCTCACCGGTCGTGTCGTCGATCTCCAGCAGGCCCCACTGGGCGTGCTGGTAGGCCGGTTTGGCCATGATCGCCCGGATGTCGGGGCTGAGGGAGCCGAGGATGCCGTCTTCGGGCGCCCCGGACGCGGGCGCGGCCGTGCCGAGGGTCACGGCGGCGAGGAGGACGGCCAGGGCGCCGGCCCGGATGCGTCTCTGACTGACGGTCGAACTCATGGATCCACCTGTCCCGGGCCGTGCTTCGGCGCCGATCCGACGGTTGCGCAGGTCCCGGGCAGGGATACCTCGCAGGAGTCCGTGATCGAACCTTCCGCGGCGCAGTTCACTCGCTCGACCGTCAACCGGAACGGCGACCGGAGGCGGGCACAGGGGCGAGGCGGAGACGGACGGAGGCAGGCGCACCCGGCGGGCGGAGGCGGACGAAGCGGGCCCCGGACCGGCCGTCAGCCGGCGTGACCCAGCGCCCGGGCGACGGTCGCGAGGTGGCCGGCGACCGGGCCGAAGGAGAGCAACCCCGATGCTGCGCCCGCGAGTTCGCCGACGGCGGGGAGCAGGCGGGCATGGGCGCGGCGGAGCGCCGGGCGGTCGTGGAGCAGGCGGGCGGCGGCGGCCTCCAGGCAGCAGCAGACCTCGTAGAGGGGATCGGCCAGGGGCTCGGGGAGGGCGTGCAGGGCGGCGCGGGCCTCGGTGTCCCGGCCTGCGGCGGCGAGCACGAGCGGTTCGACCCACGGGCGGTACGGACCCCAGTCCCGGTCCGGTCCGACGGCGCGCGCCCAGTCCGGGTCGCGGTCCGCGTCGCGGTCCGTACCGCGGTCCGTGTCGCCGTCCATGGCCCTGTTCTCGGAGCCGCCCTCGGCCCCGCTCTCGACCTCGTCGGGCCGCCGGGCCTCGGCCCGGGCTCGTTCGGCGGCGGGCAGCGACAACAGCGCAAGCGCGCGGAGTCCCGGGGCCATGCCGGGCATCCCGGCCGCGTCGAGCCGGTCGGCCACGGCCCGGTAGGCGGCCTCGGCCCGTCCACGCCTGTCGGCGGCCCACCCGGCGGAGGCCGGGTGGTCCTCGGCGGCCAGCCGCAGCGCGCGGTACCCGTCGGTGAACACCCCCACCGACGGAAGCTCGTGCCGCTCGGCGAGCCGGTCCGCAGCGGCGGCGTGCCCGTCGGCGGCCGGCCAGTCCGCGAACGCGCTGCGGGACTGCATCCGGATCAGGTGGCCGAGCACCTCGTACGTGGTCAGACCGTGGCGGGCGGCCAGCGCGACCAGTTCCGCCCCGATCGCATCCCGCCGCCCGGCGAGGCCGGCTCCGGCGAAGGACTGCATGAACACACCGTTGAGGGCGAAGGCGAGCAGCGCCGGGTCGTCCAGCCCCCGGGCGATCGTCTCCGCCTCGTGCGCCGCCCGCAGCGCACGGGCCGACCGGGCACCGCGCGTCTCGACGGCGACCGTCGCCAGCAACCGGCACCGCGCCGGATCGTGGACGCCGCCGTCCGGGAGGGCGGCGAGGGTGCGTTCGGCGGCGGCGACCAGCCGGGCCGCGAGCGCCGGATCGTCGCTGCGCGGCCAGATCGCGGGGACGTCGAAGGCCCCGAGAACCCGGGCGGTGAGCTCGGGATCGCCGAACTCCTCCGCCGCCTCGACCGCGGCCCACCGGTGCTGTCGGGCAGCCGCCAGGCCGTCGGGGCCGGTGACCGCCAGGCTGCGGAGCAGGCCGACGGTGGACTCCAGGCGGGCCCGGGCCCCGGCGGCCACGCTCCGGTCGTACGCCGCGGCGGCGGACGTCCAGAGCCGGGCGGTGGCGTCGACGGGCCCGCCGTCCACGGCGCCGGGGCCCGGTTCGGGACCGGTGCCAGAGCCAGGGCCTGGGTCGAGGTCGCGGTCGCCGTCGAGGGCGGGCGACTGCGCGAGGATGTCCGCCTCCAGGGCACGCAGCCGCGGAGCCGGGTCCAGTCCCAACTGCTCGACCAGCGTCGTCCGGGCCCGGCGCAGCACGGCGAGCGCCTCGCCCTGGCGGCCCTGCCGGTAGAGCGCGAGCGCCAGCAGCCGCCAGGCGTCCTCGCGCCAGGGGTGGTCGACGAGGTGCGCGTCGAGGTCGGGGACGGCGTCGGCGGCCCGGCCGAGCGCCAGCCTCGCCTCGGCCCGCCGCTCCACGGCCAGCAGCCGCAGCTCGGCGAGGCGGGCCCGCTCCGCGCGGGCCCAGTCCTCCTCGACGTACTCGGTGTAGGCGGGGCCGCGCCAGAGAGCGAGCGCCTCGTCCAACCGCAGCAGGGCCGCCTCCGCGCCCTCACCCCGCGCCGTTCCTTCCCCGTGCACCGCGCCGGCGACCGCGGCCTCGAAGCGCCAGGCGTCGACCTCGTCCGGTCCGGCGCGCAGCGCGTAGCCCCGTCCCTCCGTGACCAGCAGCCTCGCCGGGGAACGCGGCGGACGATCCGGTTCCAGGACGCGGCGCAGCGCGGAGACGAAGGTCTGTACGGCCCCGACGGCGCCCGGCGGCGGCTCCGTCCAGAGGTCCTCGACCAGACGGGTGACGGGAACGACCCGCCGGCGGGCCACGATCAGCCGCGCCAGCACCGCCCGGTGCCGCGGCCCTTTCAGTGCGAGCACCCCGCCGCCGGCCCGCTCGGCCACCACCGGCCCGAGGACCCCGAACACGGTCCCCGTCCGCCCCGCTTCTCCGGACACCCTCGTCACCCCGCCACCGTACGGCGTCCGCCGCACCGGCCCGGTACGCCGACCCCGGCGACCCCGGCGACCCCGGCGACCCCGGCGCTCCTGGCGACCCCTGCGGCCGCGCCGACACCGGCCGCAGATACCGGCCGCAGACACCAGCCGCAGACACTGCCGCTGACGCTGTCGCTGACCGGATGCTGATTCGCGTCGGCGAGGCTCGTGGTGCAGCGAAGAACCGCCCACCGAGAAAGGCCGCCCCGTGCCCCTCCCCACCCCCCGACCGACCCCCGTCCCCACGCCCTCCCCCGCCGTCCCCGGCTTCGAGTACCTGCGCGTCCCCGTCGCGGACGGCGTGGCGCTCCACACCGCCGTCGCCGGCAGCGGAAGCCCGGTCGTCCTCCTGCACGGCTTCCCGCAGACCCACCTGATGTGGCGGCACGTGGCCGCGGACCTCGCCGCCGACCACACCGTCATCTGTCCCGACCTGCGCGGCTACGGCGCCAGCGACAAGCCCACCGACCCCGAGGGCACCGCGTACAGCAAGCGCACCATGGCCGCCGACGTCGTGGCCCTCGCCCGGGCGCTGGGTCACGACCGCTTCGCGCTGGCCGGGCACGACCGCGGCGCGCTGGTCGCGGTCCGGGCCGGGCTCGACCACCCGGACACCGTCACCCACCTCGCCGCGCTGGACGTGCTCCCGACCCTCGACACGTGGGAGGTCATGCACGGCACCACCGCCGCCGTCGGGTTCCACCTCTACCTGATGGCTCAGCCGCCGGGACTGCCCGAAACCATGATCGGCGCGAGCGCGGACGCCTTCTTCGGCCACTTCCTCGACCTCTGGGCACGCGACCCGGAGGCCCTGCCGGACGAGGTCCGCGCCGCCTACCTGTCCGCCTGCCGCGCCGCCGTCCCGTCGATCGTCGCCGACTACCGCGCCTCGGCCGGTACGGACGTCGACCACGACCGCGCCGACCGCGAGGCCGGCCGACGGCTGCGCATGCCGGTCACCGTCCTCCAGCAGGACTGGGGCGCCGCCCTGGGCTTCGACGCCGCCGCCCGCTGGCGCGCCTGGGCTCCCGACCTGCACCACGCGACCGTCCCCTACGGCCACTTCATGGCCGAGGAGGCCCCGGCCGAGGTGGCGTCCGCCCTCCACGCCCTCCTCACCCGCTGACCCTCCGCACCCGCTGATCCTCCGCACCTGCCGGCCCTCCGATTCCCCGTCCCGCCGCCTCCCGCAGGACGACGGCGGGACGCCGGGGTGCGACGGGACGCCGGGGTGCGACGGGCGGCGGAGCACCGGCGTCGGCGGTCAGCGGGGCGGCGGCCCGGCCGGGGGGACCGGTCCGGGCCGGTCGTGGTGGAGGGCCTGCACCGCGGCGTAGCCGGGCGTCCCGGTGCCGGGATCCGGGGCAGGGGCGCCGGCACGGATCGCGACGGCGGTGGCCGTGGCGGCGGCCAGGGCGGTGCGGTAGAGGAGCGAGCCGAGGCTGACGCGGGAGACGCCGAGGGCGGCGAGATCGGGGACGGTCGGTCCGGTCGGGCTGTAGAGGATGTTCAACGGGACGTCGAGGGTGGCGCAGAGTTCCGCGATGGCCGCCGGATCGGCGAGGCCCGGGACGAACACCCCGTCCGCGCCGGCCTGCCGGTAGGCGGCGAGCCGGCGGTCGGTCTCCCGGCCGGCGTCCGGCACGGCGAGCCAATGGGTGTCGGTACGGGCGTTGACGAAGAGGCCGGGAGCGGCGGACCTGACGGCGGCGATCTTGGCGGCGTGCAGGGCGGCGGGGGTGAGCGTGCCGTCCGCACGACCGTCCTCCAGGTTGATGCCGACGGCCCCGGCATCGGCCAACTCGGCTGCGAGGGAGCCGACTTCTCCGGGGTCGTCGCTGAATCCGTTCTCCACGTCGACGGAGAGCAGGTAACGGCCGGTACGGCCGAGGCGGCGCGCCAGCCGGAGGGTCTCCGCGCGGGTGGCGGCGACGCCGTCGGGCAGCCCGGCGGCTGCGGCGACGCCCAGGCTGGTGGTGCCGACGGCGGGGAAGCCCTGCTCGGCCAGGAGGGCGGCGGAGGCGTGGTCCCAGGCGTTGGGGAGCAGCAACGGCTCGCCCGCCCGGTGGTGCAGGGCGGCGAACGGGGTGGGCGCGCTCATCGGGCGGTCCTCTCGTGCGGGCGGAGGTCGCCGACCGGGGCGGGGACGACCGGGGCGGGGACGCCCGGGGCGGGGACGAGCCCGTCGGGGTCGGGGTCGGGGTCGGGGGCGTCGGGCGAGGATCCGGCCGGGTCCGCGGTGCCGTGCAGGATGCCGGACGCGATCGCCAGGGCGTGGGTGCGACCGGGGCAGAGCCGGGGCGGAGCGCCGAAGGTCAGCGGGGGCAGCCCGGGGCGGCCCGCCTGGGCGGCGGCGACGTCGAGCACCACCTGGGCCCCGGCGGGGACCGGCACCCCGCCGACCTCGGTGTCCCGGACGGCGTGGCGGCGCATCGTCCGGACGGGCGGGTCGTGGCGCAGCGCCGCGTCGATCGGGTCGGCGCCGCTGCCGACGGCCCGGCGGGCGTGGTCGACGAGGGTTGCGGTGGCGTCGAAGGACTGGACGAGCAGGCCGATCCGGTTGGCGGCCCGTTCCTCGGCCGCGCGGACGGCAGCCGCGCCGTGCTCCGCCGGACGGCGCTCCGCCGGACCGTGGCCCGCCTCCGCCCCCGCCCCGCCGCGCCCCACCGGGTCCTCGTCGGGCAGCATCCGGGGCAGCAGCCAGGCCACGGCGGCGTCGGCCTCCGGGTCGTCCGGCCGCTCGACGAAGTAGACGCGCGCCACCGCGGCGACCGCTCGCGCGACCGCGTCCGGCTCGGCCAGGCCCAACGCCTGCGCGAGGACCCGTACCGCCCGCAGACCGGCGTCCGGCTCGGAGCCGGCGGCGGCCGACGCCCGCAGCGCGTCCGGGTCGAGGCGGGCCAGGTCGGCCTCGACGCCCGCCCGGCGCACGGCGTGCCGCTCGCCCGCGCTGAACCGCGCCACCGTGGCACGCAGCCAGGCCGCGCCGCCGACTGGCCCGGGGGCGGCGGGCACCGGCACGAGGGCGGGATCGGCGAGCGCGGCCGTGACGTGCTCGTACCGGTCGAACCGGACCGGTACGAGCGCGTCGGCGCCCCTGGCCGCACCGGTCACCGGCTCGGGGACGGACTCGGGGACCGCATCCGGGCCCAGGGCAGGAACGGACGCACGAACGGGAGCCGGAACGGGAGCGGACGAGGAGGAGGCGACACGAACGACCGGAGTACGCATGGCCCTCACGCTAGGGACGGAACACTTCGGTGTCGGCCGAAGCGTCCACGCGGCACCATGGAGCCATGTCGCTCGCCCAGCTCGCCGGACTGCTCGCCGACCCGACCCGCGCCGCGTTCTGCACCGCTCTGCTCGACGGCCGGGCCTGGACCGCCGGCGAGCTGGCCCGGTACGCGGGCGTGGCCCCGTCCACGGCGAGTGAGCATCTGTCCCGTCTGATCGCCGGCGGCCTGCTGGCCGAGGAGCGGCAGGGCCGGCACCGGTACGTCCGGCTGGCCGGCCCGGCGGTGGCCACACTGATCGAGGACCTGTCGTCGTTCTCGCCCGCGACCCCGGCGTCCGGCGTCACGCTGGCCCCGACCCCGCTGTCCGCGACCCCGCGGTCCGCCCCCGGGCCGCGTTCCCTGCGCGAATCCACCCGGATGAGCGCCGAGGCCCGCGCCCGGACCTGCTACGACCACCTCGCGGGCCGGCTCGGCGTGGCGGTCTGCGACGCCGTCCTGACGCGCGGGCTGGTCGCCGAGGACTCCGGTCCGGCCCTCACCGAGCGGGGGCGGGCGTGGCTGGCCGAGCTGGGTGTGGAGCTGCCGGCCCGGTCCGGGCGCGGGGGCGGGCGCCCGGTGGTCCGCAGCTGCCTGGACTGGACGGAGCGGCGCGGGCACCTGGGCGGCGCGTTCGGGGCGGCGCTGTGCCGGACGGCGCTGGACCGGGCCTGGGTGGAACGCATCGGCTCCGGACGGGCGCTGCGGGTGACGGCGGAGGGCGACCGGGCGCTGCGCGAGCTGCTCGGGGTGGAGTTCGAGGCGCGGCAGGACCCGCTCAGCCCATCGTCTTCGCGCCGTCCAGCGACTCCCTGATGATGTCGGCGTGCCCGGCGTGCTGCGCGGTCTCGGCGATGACGTGCAGCAGCACCCGCCGGGCCGACCAGGAGGCACCCGGTTCGAACCACGGCGCCTGGGGCAGCGGGTGGGCCAGGTCGAGGTCGGGGAGGGTCGCGACCAGTTCGTCGGTCTCGGCCGCCACCCGCTCGTACGCGGCGAGCAGTCCGGCCAGGGTCTCGCCGTCGGTCATCAGGAACTGCCCTGCCCAGTCGACCGGTTCGTCCTCCATCGCGGCCGCGCCGCCGACCGCGAACCGCAGCCAGCGGGACTCCACCCCGGAGACGTGCTTGATCAGGCCGCCCAGGCACAGCTCGCTGGCCGTCGTGCGGCGGGCGGCCTGCTCGTCGGTGAGGTCGCGGACGGTGTAGCGCAGGAAGCCCCGGTGCTTGTCCAGGGTCTGGAGCAGGTCCGCACGCTCGGAGTTGCCGCTCATTCGGCCACCATCCCGGGCATGTCGCCGACGGTCGCGCCGAGGGCGATCACGCCGAACGCCGCGCCCCCGGGGTCGCCGACCGCCGCGAACCTGCCGAACGGGCTGTCCATCGGGCCGAAGTAGAGCTGCCCGCCGTGCAGAGTGATCTTGGCGACGGTCGCGTCGCAGTCCTCCACCGCGAAGTAGACGCTCACGTAGTTCGGCGCCTCGGGCGGCAGGTCGTCCGGACCGGCCTTCATCCGGCCGAGCACCGGGGCCCCGCCGATCTCGAAGACCTTGTAGTCGACCTCTTCGACGTCCATCCGCTTGACCGTGTAGGGGAAGACGGCGGGGAAGAACGCGTCGGCCCGGCCGGGCTCGCGGGTGACGACCTCGGCCCAGGTGTAGGCACCGGGGACCCCCTGCACCTCGAACCCCTCGTGGGTGCCGGCCTGCCAGACGCCGAAGACGACGCCTCCCGGGTCCTTGGCGATCACCATCGAACCGAACTCGCCGACCTGCATCGGGCCCATCAGGACCTCGCCGCCGTTGCCGCGGATCTTCTCGGCGGTGGCGGCGGCGTCCGGCGAGGCGAGGTAGAGGCACCACGCCGACTTGATCGATTCGATCGGCTGGCCGGGCATGGGCGGGACGATCGCGGCGACGGCCTTGCCGTCCACGTAGGCCTGCGTGTAGTTGCCGTACTCGGACGAGGACTCGCCGAAGGTCCAGCCCAGTACTTCTCCGTAGAAGACCTTCGCGCCCTCCAGGTCGGTGAACATCGCGTCGGCCCAACAGGGCGTTCCCTCGGGTTGCACGGTCATGGCCCAGCCCTCTCCGTGTGGCGTTTCGTCCCGATTTGCCACACTAGCCAGTCCCCCGGGCGCCCGCGCGTCCACCCGGCCACGACCACCCGCGAGGCCCGCCCCGCCGCCCCGCCCGGACGCGACGGCGGCCCGCCGGGACACTCCCCGGCGGACCGCCGCGCACCGTCGTGACCGCTACCCGACCTGCGACACACCCGCGACCGGCACCGGCTGCGCACCCAGCGTGCCGAACCCGGTCGGCCCGGCCGGCACCGCACCCGGACGCGGCGCCGACTCCGCGGCGCCGCCGACCGCCCCCGCCTCCGCACGCACCACCGACGCCGAGACCGACACCGCCGCCGCCGGGCGGACCGCGGACGTCCCCAGCCCGGTCGGGACGAACCACGCGAACCCGGCCCGGGCGGGCTCCGGCACCACACCGCCGTCGGCCGCACCCGCCGTCACCGCCGTACCCGGCGCCGCGATACCCGAGGCCGCGATACCCGAGGCCGCGATACCCGAGGCCGCGGCATCCGGAGCCGCCGGCGCCACGTCTCCCGCCCCCACTTCGTCCGGGACCGGGCCCGCCTCGCTCCCGAAGTGCCGCAGCAGGTCCTCCTCCCGGTAGCGGCGGCAGTCCCGGTGCCAGATCAGGATTCCGGCCAGCCAGTTCTCCAGCTCGCCGACGTACCCGTCGAGCATCGCCCGCGCGGCGGGCTCCAGCGCGAAGTCGTCGTACAGCACGGGGAATTCGTTCGCCGCCACGTGCTGGAACTGGGCCAGCCGCGAGTGCATCAGATCGTCGACGATCCGGACCGCCGCCGGGTAGTCGCAGTTGAAGAAGTTCTGCACCACCAGCACCATGTTGTGCACCTCGCCCTCGAACTGCACCTCCTTCTGGTACGAGTGGAGGTCGTTCATCATGCAGGCGTAGTCGGCAGCCGCCTTCTCCAGCGAACCCATCGGGCCGCTCTCGTAGACGGCGGGAGGGACGATCTGCCCGTGGGCCAGCCGGCAGAGGCTCATGGTGAGGTCGGACCCGAAGGTGGCCCGACGCATCTCCAGGTAGTCGACCGGGTCCGGGATCCGGTTCTGTGCCTGGTTGTTGAGCTCCCAGATCCAGCTCAGCGTCATCTCCTCGACGGCCTCGCGGAGCCGCCGCCGGGCCTCGACGGTCATCGGCCCGGCGGTCCGCGCCCAGGCGTCGGCCAGCCCGCGCTCCAGGGCGTTCCCCGGCACCGGGGCGGGCCCGCCGTCGACCGGCATGAAGTCCGAGAGCCGGGCGTTGACCGCCTTGGCGCCGGCGAGGTCCCGGGTCTGGCCGAACACCGCCGGGAAGTAGTCGTCCGCGTACGTGCCCCAGGTCAACCAGGCCGAGGTGAGGTCGAGTTGGGCGGCGCTGGCGTCCGGGTGGATGCCGGCCGAGCAGAGCGGGAAGTCGTAGTCGGCGAGCTTCTCGGCGGTCCAGATGTGCGAGGCGGGGACGCCCGGTTGGGGCTCCAGCATGCCCATCCGGCGACCCCACTCGACCGTGTTGAGCCGTGCCGCGTCCAGGTACGGGCTCAGCTCGACGGTGAACGGCAGCCTGAACTCGGGGAGCCGGGAGGGTCCGACCTCCTGGAACGGCACGTGGGTGTGCGAGCGCGCCCGCCGCACGCCGGGCTCGGCGTCGCCGTGCGAACCGCCGATCAGCCCCGTCCCCGGAGACTCCAGCGAGGCCGGCGACAGGCCCGCGATCACGGCCGCACCGGGCCCGGCGGCGGCGCGCGAAGCCGGCCCGGACCGGCTCAACGACCCCAGCTCGTCGGCGAGGTCACGCAGCGCGCCGGAGCGCAGCACGTCCAGCGCCGAGGTCCCGACGCCGCCGATCGCGAACGGGTCCCACCAGGTGGCCTTGCCCGCGGCCGCGCCGCCGCCGTTCATGTACCGGCTGGACCGCATGTGCCACTCGTGCCCGCCGGACTGCCAGTCCTGCAGACCCTTGACGTAGGCCAGCACCTTGGCGCAGCCCGCCGGGTCGAGCCCGGAGTCGGCGAACAGCTGCGGGAGTTCGGTGAACACGGTGTTCTCGAACTGCTGGAGCCGCGAGGTGAGGAGGTCGTTGACGGCCTCGGCGGCCTCCTGCGTGGTGCAGTCCAGGAACCTCTCCAGCACCAGCACGCCGTTGCTGAGTTCGCCCTCGTCCTCGACCTCCCGCTGGTACGAGAAGAGGTCGTTGCGCAGGTGGACCCCGTCCGAGAAGGCGTCCATCAGCACCCGCAGCGGACGCGAACCGGACACCTCCGCCGGTACCTCGGCGTGGGCCGCGTACTCGATCAGCCCGGCCGACCAGGGCGCGCCACCGACCTTGCGGCGCATCTCGATGTACTCGACCGGGTTGCTGACCCGGCCGGCGTTGATGTTGGCCAGCTCCCAGAGGGACTCGTTGAGGAGGTTCCGGGTGCTCTCCGCGAACCGGACCCGCCAGTCCTCGCCCATCGACGGCACGGTGCGACGCCAGAGGTCGGCCAGGCCGGCCTCGACCGGGTTGGTCGGCTCGGGCAGCGGGACACCCGGGTCGGCCGGCATGAAGAGCGGCAGCCGGTCCAGGTACGCCTTGCCGCCCTTCCGGTCGTTGGTGCGCTTGTAGATCTCCAGGAAGTGGTCGTCGAAGAAGAACACCCAGACGTACCAGTCCGTGACCAGTGACAACGCCTCGGCGGAGGCGTCGGGGTGGGTGTAGGCGCAGAGCAGTCCGTAGTCGTGGGCGTCCAGGTCGACCTGGGTCCAGATGCCCGATCCCTCCAGCATGCCCATCTCCCGGGCCCACTCGCGGGAGTGGACCCGGGCCTGTTCGAGATGGGGGCTGAGACGCGCCGGGTGCGGCACGTAGAAGGACGGCAGTTCGAACGGCTGGGTCACCGGGCGAGCCTTTCTGGACGCGTCGACGGGGCCGACCGGCACGGCGAAACGGAGCTCCGTTGCACGGCACCGCCACCCGGTCGGCTCAGCATTACCCGTCACCGACGATCTCGACCGACGAACAGGAACAGTCATATGAGATAACCCGACCGGTTCGAACACCCGCCCAAAAACCACCCCCACACTGGATCACCTGTACGACTGATCGGCCCCACCCCAGTCATGTGCCACCGGCCCCGACGCCCCCGGTCCCGCTTCCCAGACGGCGGTCACCAAGTCCTCGTCGGCCTCGTCGTCCTCGCCTTCGTCCTCGCCGTCGGCCTCGACAGGACGGATCCGCCCCGGGGCGAAGCCCGCCGCCGAGTCCGGTGCCGGATCCGGCGCCGCCGGGCCGGGCCCGCCGAGACTCTCCAGGATCAACGCCGCCGCCTCCGGCCGGCCCACCGCCTCGGCCAACCGGGCCACCCGGTGCGTGAAGACGAGGCGTTCGGCCTCGTCGGCCAAGGCGACGTCGTTCATCAACTCGCTCAACGGCCCGATCACCGACGGCCCCCGCCCCGGCCCGCCCGGGCCCGCAGGCCCGGACGGCGACACACCTCCGCCGCTCTCCTCCGGCCCCTCACCGCGCCCGTCACCGGCCCGGGGGGCGACATCGTCCAGGAACGGGATCGCCTGCGACCCCGGCCGAGGCACCAGGTGCTCGTACAGCGCCTCGACGGCCTGGTCGTTGGCCGCCGCCGCCAGCTGAGCCAGCGGCCCGATCATGTCGACCGCTCCGCGGACCTCCTCGTCGTGCCGGGCCAGCCACCACACCACCGCGCTGCCCGGTGAACTGAGCACGTCCTCCCCGAGGTACGCCCGCTTGCTCCGCTCGTACCGCCGCTCGTGCTCCCAGACCTCCTCGGCCTTCCGGACCTCCGCGAGCTTCCCCAGCCGGTCCCGGTCCGCTTCGGACAGACCCAACCCGACCCGTCCGGCCATCGCCACCACCAACCCCGAGGTGTCGGGGCTCTGCGTGCCGAGCACGCCGTCCAGCCGGTGGCGGACGAGGTCCAGCCGACCGGGGTGCTCCCGTTCGGTCACGGCCCGCGCGCGGGCCAGGACCGTCTCGATCGCCAGGCTTCCCGGCGCGGCGTGCACCAGCCCACCCCCGTTCGGCACCGGACGCCACCAGACCGTGGCCGAGAAGACGAAGTCGTAGTCCGGCACGGCGCTCGGCAGCGCCACACCCACCACCGAGGTCTCCTGGTAGGGCAGTTCGGCGGGAGCCGCCGTGGCCGGCGGCGGCACCGCCGCCGACACGTCCGAGGGAACGTACGGCGGGACGTACGGCGGGACGTACGGCGGGACACCCACTGACGGCCGGACCCGCGTCGCCGTCGTCAGCAGCACCGGCAGCGCGATCCCGACGGCCAGCGCCACCCAGAGCCAGACGGGCCACCCGGCCCACGACCCGAGGGCGACGGGCACCACCGCAGCCGCGACGACGAGCGCCGCTGTCCGACCCTTTTCCATGGAGTTCACCGGGTCCTCTCCCCACTCCGCCGCGCCCGCACGGAACCCACCGGCTCGATGCCCTGCGCGATATCGATCTTCTGCCACAGCCGCGACGCCATCTCCGCCCGCTGAATCCGGACCTCCGCCGGCTGCACGGCGGCGGTCCAGGCGTAGGCCCCCAGGTAGAGCCGGCCGAGCAGTTCGGCCCGGCCCTCTGCAACGCCCACCAAGGTGTCCAGCAGACGTTCGTCCTCCCCCGGTGGTGCCACTACGGCCGCCGCCAGCCACTGCTCCACTCCGGCACGCGACCGCGAGGACAGGTCAGACCCCACCACCCCGCGCAGACAGCGGGCCTCCACGTCGGGCTCGGTGCCGAACTCCACCGGCGTGATCAACCTCAGGAACAGTTCTGCGTCCGGCCCGCCGTCCCGGCCCGCCTCCAGCTGATCGGCCACCCGCGCCAGCAGCTTCCGGTAGAGCCGCCGGTCACGCCGGACCAGTGCGAACAGCGTGTCCCGGGCCTCGGTGACGCCGCTGCCGACGGTTCCCCTCGCAAGATGGTGCAGCCGGACCAGCGCCTGGTCCGGGTGAGTCCGGGCGAGCACCTCGGCGCAGACCCGGGCGAGCACCCGGACCGCGCTCGGCTGCAGCCCGCCCTTGGTCGACTGGTCGTAGAGCCACCCGCGGAACCCGGCGCCGTACCGTTCGTCCTCCAGCCCGAGCCGGATGACGACGTACGCCTCCTCGCCGTGCCGGGGATCGTCGGCCCACGTTCCGGCCAGCCGCTGGAGCAACGCCCACTCCCCCGTGCGCAGGCTCTGTTCCGTGAAGCGGCCGACCAGCCTGGTCCGATCGTCGACGTTCGGCATGGCCACCGGCTTCTCGACCGTCCCGGCCACCCACGTGCCGAACTGCTCTCGCAGGCCCGGAAAGTACGTCCAGAAGTGAGCTCGCACCGCGCCGTCGTAGGCCAGCGCCGTGAACCGGATCCGGCCGTCGACGACCTTCAACGGCAACTTGCCGAGCCGCTCGGCGAGATCCGCGCGCTCCAGCGGGGGCCTGCCGTCCGGAGTGTGCTCGACCATCGCGAGCAGCCGGTCGGTGTGGTGGAACACCGCATCCGCGGGCGCGCCCTCCAGCATCGCCGCCGACAGCAGCAGTGCCCGCTGTGCACCCGAGTCGAGCGCCGCCACCTGGACGGCCACGTCGTCGCTGCGGTCGCTCAGGGCCGAGAGCGTGTCCTGGAGCCACCCACGAATGCCCCGGCCGTGGCGGTCGGCCGACCGGGCCTGCCCCACCAGGACGGTCAGTCGCCGCATGTCCCGCATGGCAAGGCCACCGAGCCGCCCGGGCGGCGTCTCCGCCCGGAGGTCATCGAGGTCGAACGGTACGGCCGCACTGACCAGGTGCCGGCGGAGCACCGCCTGCTCCCTCGGCCTGCCGATCTCCAGCAGCAGCGGGTGGAGTGCGGAGTCCACCAGAGCCTCGTCGGTCGAGGGCAGCACGGCGACCATCCTGGCCCCGGCCTCCGCGATCTTGCCCCGCCACCGGAGCAGGAATCCGGCCGCACGCGCGTACTCCGCCTCGGCCAGCCCGGACAGGTTCAGCAACAGCCGCTCGCCCGGTTCCGGGTCGGGAAGCCGCTCCCGGTCGCCCGGGAGCGACGACTCCCGGAACAACCTGTCGTCGCCGCCGACCCGGTGCAGGGCCATGAGCCCGGCCGTCCGGCGTCCGTCCCCCGGCGAACCGGCCAACAGCACGGTCGCACCGGCCGACCCGAGCCTCTCGACCACCGCCCCGTAGCCGGGCGGCGGCACGAAGCACTCGGCGAGGTTCAGCCGCTGATCCAGCGCCACCTGCCAAGGCTCGGCCGTCGTCCTGCGCTCCCGATAGACGTCGGCACCGATGAAGATGTTCCCCGAGCCGCTGTGAACCGGTCCGTTCGCCGTCTCGAACCGGACGTCTCCTCCTTCCTCGCTCACCGCCCGCGGTCCTCGCGGTCGCCGTCACGACCGCCGAACCGCTGCTGTGCCGTGCCCCGCTCGATGTAGTTGCCGCCGTCGCCGTTGAACGTGACACGGCTGCCGTGCCGGATCTCGGTGTTCTGATCACCGCTGCCCGTGTGCAAGGGGCCGTTGGCAGTGTTGATGAACGTCCCGGAGTTGCTGACGTTGCTCACTCCGCCGTCCTGCAGGTGGTGGTACTCCCGGGCCCGGACGACACCGCCGTCCGACCCGCCGGGCCCGTTGCCGATCCCGATGCCGGTACCGGCGCCCGCCTCCCCGTCGGCCCGCGAGATCTGGCGCTCCGCCTCGGCCAGTTGGGGCAGCGCCTCGGCCAGATCGTCGCCGATCCGGGCGAGGTCGGCCTCCGCGTTGCGGGTGTCCAGTCGGAGGTACTGGCAATCGGCCAACTCGGCCAGTTCGGGCGGAAGATCCCGCCGATTGAGCCGGGTGGCCCGACCGATCAGCACGGGCACGACCAGGGCTCCGCTCTCGAATGCCTCGACGATCTCCCGGCGGGTCCAGTCCTCCGGGTCGTCCAGCGCGCGGAGGCCGTCGGCACTCCGGGCGTCGGCCCAGCGGTCACCGATGACGGCGACCAGCACGCTGCTGCGCCGGACGGCGGTGAGCAGTTCCTGCGGGAAGCGCCGGCCGGCCTTGATCGACTTGCTGGCGCGAAACACCCGCTCGCTGCCGAACCGCCGGGACAGTTCGCGCTCGATCAGGGCGGCGCCGGTGTCCTCGTCGATGGTGCGGTAGTTCACGAAGATGTCGGGCATGACGGATCACCTCTCCGGTGAGTGAGGGTTCGGTTCCGGCCGATGAGGCTCGGAGGAAGGCGGACAGCGGCTCTGTCCGAGGCGCGGCAGCCCTACGGCTGTCGCGGGTGGAGCGCCCCGGCGAGCGCGGGTTGCAGGTCGAGCACAGCCCGGTTGGCACGGAACCGGGTCAGCTCACGAGCCAGTCGAGCCACGTCGGTGGTGATCGTCGCCGACCTCAGCACCGTGACACTCGGGAGCAGTTCGGCCGCCAGCGCGCAGGCGTGCTCGACTTCCCCCGCAGCCGCGTGCGCGAGGGACCGCCGCAGGCCGTACCGGGCGCGACTGCGGACGGCGTGCGGGGGAATCCGCGGGCATTCGCGGTCGAGTACCTCGGCGGCCTGTGCGGGATGGCCGAGGTCGTGGAGACACCACCCGGTGACCATCGCTGCCGGATCGGCCAGATTGCCGGTGCCGAGCACGGGCTCACCCGTGCCGTCGTCGGCCGCCGCCCGTGCCAGCAACTCGCGTGCGCGGTCGAGGCTCCGGAAGCTGGCAGTGCGGTCGCCGGCCAAGGCGTGCCCCTGGGCCTCACGTTGGGCGGCGAGGCCGCGGATACGCGGCGGCAGGCGGCCGTCCTGGGCGGCGGCGACGAGTTCGACGGTCTGGGACGCGTCGCCCGCGTAGAACGTGACGAGGGCCCTTCGAACGAGCGCGTACGAGGCGAGATGGCGGTCACCGCCGGCCTCGGCCAGCTCTACCGCACGGGCCGTCCACCAGAGCGCCGACTGGTTGTCACCGGACTCCTGAGCCATCCAGCCCGCGTACTCGGCGTACCGGGCAGCCAGCGTCAGCAGTTCCGTCCGCTCCGCCGTGGCGGCCTGGACCGCGAGTTCACGCAGCGTGTGAGTCTGGACCGTGAGCATGGGCAACAGCAGCACGGGATCGACGCTCTGGCCGAGCAGTCGCATCTGGTCGAACTGCGCCCGGAAGATCCCGACCGGCGCCAGGTCCGCCGGCGCTCCGTCCGGCATCGCTCCGGCCGCGACCGCGCTGTCGCCAGGTCTCGGCGCGCCGATTCCGGCCACGCCGAGCCCCAGCACCGACGTCGCCCCGGCCGCGAGCAGTTGGCGCCGCCCGAGGCCTCCGGGCCAGCGGACGCCGTCCCGGTCGACTCGGAGCAGCGGGGACTCGTCACCGCTCGGGCCGCCGTCCACCCCCGTCTCGCGCCCGTTGGCCGTGCCGGACGGCGCCAGTACCTCCAACTCGCCACCGGCGCCGAGGCAGGCGTCGCAGCGGCGGGCCAGGTCGGGTGGCGGAACCTTGCGCCCGCATTCGATCTTGCTGAGGTGGCCCTTGCTGTAGTTGAGCAACTCGGCGAGCCGAGTGAGCGTCAGTCCGGCGGCGAGCCGCCGCCTCCGCAGCTCTGGCCCGAACTCACTGGATGCGTTCATGCCAACCCCCATTCAGAAACCGTCCGACCGGCGACTCCACCTTGGTCCGGAAGCGGCCCCATCCCCTGCCTCCGCATGAATATTGGCACGCGAAGGCAGGGGCGAGCAGGAGTTGGCGGTGTTTCCCGTTTCCTCTTTCCGAGGCGCCCACCATTGCCGATTCGACGATTATCCGGTCTGCCGACAAAGGGAATTGACGATAAGTCACTTCATGCGACCGGCCCATGCGGGGGCGCCTACCATCCGCCCCCGCCCCGGTCGAGGGTCCGGCGGGCGGGGGGCTCGGGGTCAGTAGCCGATCGTGAAGCGGCGCTGGACGAAGCGGGGCAGTTCGACCTCGTCGACGAGGGCGACCGCGGCGTCCTCCGCGGAGATGTGACTGCGCCCGTCGGCGTCGAGGACGGGCTGGTCGCCACCGATCCGGAACCGGCCGGTGCGCTCGCCGGGGGCGATGGACTCCGCCGGACTGAAGTACGTCCAGAGCCGGTTGGAGGTGCGCAGGACGTTCAGCGCGTCCCGGTGGCCGCGCACCGCGGCGGCGTACTCCCGGGGCAGGCCGACCCCGTCGAGGGTGTCGTGCAGGAGTTCGTCCGAGTCGGCCCGGACGAGGCCCGGCTCGGCCTCCAGACTGCCGGCGCCGCCGATCACGATGAGCCGGGTGCGGGGGTGGGACTCCAGCGCCTTCAGCAGCGCCCGGGCGGCGGTGGCGTAGACGGTGGGATCGGCGATCGACCGGCGCAGGGTGTCGGCCATGTCCTGCGCGGCGTTGCCGGGCTGGTAACCGCTGATCAGCACGTCCAGCCCGGGCAGGACGGCCGCGATGCTGCCGGCGTCGAGGACGTCGACGCTCCTCCAGTCGATGTTCTCCCGCCCCTCGCGGATCCGGGCGGCGTCCCTGCTGAACGCGGCCACCCGGTGCCCGCGCGCGAGGGCTTCGGTGACGACGCGGCTGCCGATGGTCCCGGCCGCTCCGATGACTCCGATGTGCATGGCTCTCCCCTGTTCCGGCACGTCCGACATGATTGCCATACGGCGTTGCGAAACTATACGGCGTGAAGTTTTGATACGGCAATCAGAACCGAGGCGCTGTACAGTGACCGGCGTGGAGAGCGCGACGACGAGAAGCACCCGGGGACGCCGCGAACGACTGCGGGCCGAGACGACGGCGGAGATCAAGGACGTCGCGCTGGCCCTGATGGCCTCGGGCGGACCGGACGCCATCACCCTGCGGGCCATCGCCCGGGAGATGGGCATGACCGCCAACGCCATCTACGGCTACTTCGCCACCCGCGACGACCTCGTCACCGCACTGATCGACGACGTCTACACCGCGCTGGCCGACGCCGTCGACGCCGCGTGGGCCGCCACGCCCGCCGATCCACCGGCCACCCGGATCCGCGCCTGGGCGCGCGCCTTCCGGGACTGGGCACTGGGCAATCCGGAGGGCTTCCGGCTCATCTACGGCGACCCCGTGCCCGGCTACCGCGCCCCCGAGGGCGGCGCCGCACCGGACGCGGCGCACCGCGTCTGCACCGGGCTCGCCGGCCTGGCCGACGCCGCCTGGCCGCACGCCGGCCCGCGCCACGCGGACCACGGGCCGGAGTCGCCCGGCTTCGACTGGTCCGACTTCGACCCCGGCCTCCTGGCCAAGGTCCGCCCGGCGTACCCCGACCTGCCGCCGGCGGGCGTGGCGCTCGCCCTTCGCATCTGGGGCTCCCTGCACGGCACGGTCTCCCTGGAGGTCTACGGGCACCTGAGCCGGCAGACCGTCAGCCCCGGAAAGCTCTTCGACCAGGAACTCGGCGCGCTCGTAAGCTCCTTGGGCCTGAACGGCTGAACGAGCGAACGGCTGAACGGGCGACTGGCTGACCGGCCTACGAGTCGACCGACCGGCGCCGCCGACCGGCACCGGAGGGGAGAGTGACGGGTGACCGATCACCCGGGCGGCGCCGGCGCTCCGCCCACCGGA
Source organism: Kitasatospora sp. NPDC058406 (assembly GCF_042722765.1). NCBI lineage: Bacteria > Bacillati > Actinomycetota > Actinomycetes > Kitasatosporales > Streptomycetaceae > Kitasatospora > Kitasatospora sp. NPDC058406. Next base: position 28,007 of record NZ_JBHXKE010000027.1, on the reverse strand, counting down.
GCCCGAACCGCACCCTGGGGGTACCCGTCGTGCAGTACACCGAGATCGAGCAGAAGTTCCGACTCCCCTGCGCTCCCGGGGAGTTGAAGGCGCTCCTCCTCGCCCGCGGCGCCACCCCGGGCCGCCCGAGCCGCCAGGTCGACACGTACGACAACGCCCCGCACCGGGACTTCCTCGACAACCGGGTGGTCTCCGAATGGCTCCCCGTCCGCGTCGAGGACGGCTCGTCCTCCCTCAACTTCAAGCGCTTCCACCCGCTCCCGGAGCCGGTCAAGACCCACTGCGACGAGTACGAGACGACCGTCGCCGACGCCGAGGCGGTCCGCCGCCTCCTCGACGCCCTCGACTTCGCCGAACTGACCGTGGTCGACAAGGTCCGCGAGGAATGGCGGGCCGACGAGGTCGCCGTCGCCTTCGACACCGTGGCCGGGCTCGGCGACTTCGTGGAGTTCGAGTTCAAGGGTGACGCCGACACGGTCGAGGACGCCACCGCCCGGCTGGAGGCGTTCATCGCCTCCCTCCGCATCCCTCTGGGTCCCCGCCTCCACCTCGGCTGCCCCCACCTGGCCCTCGGCCTGGCGTGAACGACGCCGCGCGGCGGCCCCCCACCGGGGCGCCGCTGCCCCGCTCGTCGACACCGAAACAATTCCGCTGACGAACCATCCGCTTGCGCCAAGCAATCCATCCCTTCTGGCGTGTTGACGCCGTCGCCTCCTCCCCCGTCCAGCAGACTGGGCGGCGACCCGAGTCCATGCTCCGAGGAGGTCATCCCCATGAACGTCACCGTGCGGCTGGCGCAACAGCCCGAGGCCGACGAACTGCTCGGGCGGAGCCCGCTCGCCGCGCTCGTCGGAATGCTGCTGGACCAGCAGGTGCCCATGGAGTGGGCGTTCGCCGGGCCGCTCACCATCGCACAGCGGCTCGGACACAAGGACCTCGACGCGCACGAGATCGCCGCGTACAACCCGGAGGCGTTCGTCGCGCTGCTCTCCGACAAGCCGGCCGTGCACCGCTACCCGGCGGCGATGGCCAAACGGGTGCAGCAGCTCTGCCAGTTCCTGGTGGCCCAGTACGACGGGGACGCCGCCGCCCTCTGGCGGAGCGCCACGACCGGAAAGGAACTGCTCAGCCGGCTCAACGCCCTTCCCGGGTTCGGGAAGCAGAAGTCGCAGATCTTCCTGGCCCTCCTCGGCAAGCAGTACGGCGTGCAGCCGGACGGCTGGCGCGAGGCGGCGGGTACGTACGGCGAGGAGGGGGCCTTCCACTCGGTCGCCGACATCACCGGCCCGGAGTCCCTGGAGCAGGTCCGCGCCCACAAACAGGAGGTGAAGCGGGTCGCCAAGGAGGCCAAGGTGGCGGCCGACGCGAAGGCCAAGGTCCGGGCCTGAACGCCCTGACTTCCCGGTATTTCTGAACGTCCGTCACCGCCGGTGCCCGGCACTCCGACGCGAGTGCCGGACACCGGCGGTGACGGACTTCCTCCGCCGCACCGCTCAGATCAGCAGCAGTGAGGCCACCGCCGGCGCCATGTAGACGAGCGGGAAGGCGACGTGGGCGTAGGAGCGGGCGCGGACCACCGTGATGACGGCGCCGCCGAAGTAGAGCACCAGGCCGGTTGCCGCCAGCACCCCGACGACCGGTGCGAACAGGCCGACCAGCAGCCCCAGCGCCCCGGCGGCCTTGGCCGCGCCGAGCCAGTTCCACCACGACCGCGGCACGCCGTACTCGGTCAGCGGTTCCACCACGAAGGCGGCGCGGGCGAAGATCGATCCGCCCGAGAAGCCCGCCATGACGGCGGCGAGGACGGTGACGACGATGAAGGCGGTGGACATCGGAGGGCTCCTCGTGCGGTGGGTGTTCGTTGCGTTCTCGCTTCCCTGACCCGCAGCACCGCGCGTGTGTGACAGCCGCGCCGAAGAAACTTTTCCGGGCCCCGCCGTCGCGCCCCACCGTCGCGCCCCGTCCGCCGATCCGGCCGCCCCGCCCCGGCGACCCACCCCGGCGACCCACCCCGGACGGAACGCACCACCGACGGGCGCACCGACGGACGCACCGGCGGACATGCCGACGGACCCCGGCCGCACCGCGCGACCGGGGTCCGCCCTCCTACCGGGGGGACGCTCAGACCAGCACCGGCTCCCGGGCCACCGGAGCCGCACCCCCACCCGCACCGGTGTCCGCACCGGCATCCCCACCCGACGCCTTTCGCGCCGGCATCGCGAACATCAGCAGGAACGCCACCACCAGCACGCCCAGCACCCACCACATCGCGTGCACGAACGCCGCCCCGAACGCGTCCCCGACCGAGGGGGCCGCAGCCGGCATCGCCCCGAAGAACGCCACCGAGACCAGTCCGAGCCCCAGGGCCAGCCCGACCTGATTCACCGTGTTGATCAGCCCGGACGCCGACCCGGCGTGCTCGCGGGGCACCTCCGCCAGGACCGCGTCCGTGATCGGCGCGACGATCAGGCCCATCCCCGCGCCCATCACCACCAGCGGCAGGGCCATCTGCCAGGGCGTGACCTCCGTGCCGTACCGCTCGGCCTCACCGATGTAGAGCAGCACGCCGGCCGCCATCACCAGCGCCCCCGCCTGGAGCACCTTCCGCCCGAACCGCGGCACCAGCTGCTGCACCGAGATCCCGGCCGCGGTCGACACGGCGAGCGAGAACGGGATGCCCGTCGCGCCGGCCTTCAGCGGGCTCCAGCCGAGCCCCAGCTGCATGTAGAGCGTCCAGACCAGGAAGAAGATCCCGGAGACCACCCCGAAGGTCAGCTGCACGCCGATCCCGGCGGCGAAGCTCTTGACCCGGAACAGCGACAGCTCCACCAGCGGGGAGCCGTCCCGCCGTGCCTTCACCCGCTCGTAGGCGACGAACAGGGCGAACACCGGCAGGCTGCCGGCCATCGTCAGGTACCCCCAGAGCGGCCAGCCGGCCTCCCGGCCGTGGGTCAGCGGGTAGATCAGCATCAGCAGTCCGGCGCTGGCCAGCGCCACACCGACCAGGTCGAGCTTCAGGGCCCGTTCGGCCTTCGACTCGCCGATGAAGGCCCGGCCGAGCAGCAGTCCGGCCACGCCGACCGGCAGGTTGATCAGGAAGATCGGCCGCCAGCCCAGCCCGAACAGGTCCCACTCCGTCAGTACCGCACCGATCATCGGACCGGTGACCGCGCCCAGCCCGATCACCGCACCGTACAGGCCGAACACCTTGCCGCGTTCCTCCGCCGGGAAGGTCGCATGGACGATCGACAGCACCTGTGGCACCATCAGCGCCGCCGTCCCGCCTTGCAGGATCCTCATCGCGACCAGCATCTCGGCCCCGCCGGCCAGGCCGCACAGTGCCGAGGCGAGCGTGAACCCACCCATCCCGATCAGGAACAGCCGCTTCCGACCGTAGATGTCACCGAGTCGACCGCCGGTGATCAGGCCGATCGCGAAGGCCAGCGCGTACCCGCCGGTCACCCACTGCACGGCGGAGAACGACGCTCCCGTCGACTCCTGGATGCTCGGGATCGCGATGTTCACGATCGTGACGTCCACCAGGTCCATGAACGAGGCCGTCATCACGATCGCCAACGCGATCCACCTCCGCCGGTCCGCCGCCCGGTCCGAAACCGTTCCCACTGCCTGCTCCTCGTCGCCGTTCCTCCACACGTCGACGACATTAGGAGGCATCTAGGCCAGATCCTGTCCTGGACTTCCGGCACCCTGGATGCCATGACCGACACTCCGGCACGACTCCTGAGCCTGCTCTCCCTCCTCCAGACCCCCCGTGAGTGGCCCGGCAGCGAACTGGCCGGGCGCCTCGACGTCAGCCCCCGCACCATCCGCCGCGACATCGACCGGCTCCGGGAGCTCGGTTACCCGGTCGAGGCCACCATGGGCCCGATCGGCGGCTACCGGCTGGTCGCCGGCACCGCGATGCCGCCGCTACTGCTGGACGACGAGGAGGCGGTGGCCATCGCCGTCGGTCTGCGGGCGGCGGCCGGACACGCCGTGGTCGGCATCGAGGAGGCCTCGGTCCGCGCCCTCGGCAAGCTGCTCCAGGTGCTGCCCTCGCGCCTGCGCCACCGGGTCGCCGCCCTCGACAAGGCCACCCTCCCGTTGCTCAGCGGCGACGGGCCGACCGTCGACCCCGAGGACCTCACCGTGCTCGCCAACGCCGTCGCCAACCGCGAACGCCTCCGCTTCGGCTACCGGGCGGGCGACGGCGCCGAGACCCGGCGCCAGGTGGAGCCGGACCGGCTGGTCTCGGCCGGCCGCCGCTGGTACCTGGTCGGCTTCGACCTCGACCGCGACGACTGGCGGATCTTCCGGGTCGACCGGCTCGCCGACCCCTTCGCCACCGGCGCCCGGTTCACCCCGCGTCCGCTCCCCGCCGAGGACGCGGCCGCCTACGTGGCGGAGAAGCTGCGCCGCCTCGCCCCGGTCTACACCCTGGACGCCACCCTGCACGTGCCCGCCGCCGAGGTCGAACGCTGGCTGAGCCACAACGGCGACTCCGAGGTCGAGGCCGTCGACGACCGGACCTGCCGGCTGCGTTCCCGCGCCGACTCCCTGGAGTGGCTGGCGATGCGCCTGCTGATGCTGGGCTGCGAGTTCGAGGTGCACGAGCCCCCCGAGATGCACGCCCACCTCCGCGCCCTCGCCGGCCGGGCCGCCCGCGCGGCCGACGCCGGCCACTGACCCCGGACCCACCCGGGCCCCGGGCACCGACGCACCCGGAGCCGCCGGAACGCGAACGCTGCCGCCCGCAGACGAGCGGGCGGCAGCGACAGCGCAGCAACAGCAACAGCAACAGCAGGGAGAACAGGACGGAACGGAAGACCGCTCAGATCCCGTACTCGGCGGTGAGCACCGCGCGGGCCAGGGTGTGGAAGGTGATGTTGAAGCCGATCTGGGCCGGCGGGAGGTCGGCGGCGACGTCCAGGGCGTCCACGTCCAGCGCGTGCACCGCGAAGGCGTAGCGGTGGGCCGGGCCGGGCGGCGGGGCGGCACCGTCGTACTTGTTGCCGGGGAAGTCGTTGCGGCCGTGGAAGGAGTTCACGCCCGGCAGGTCGGCATCCGAGGAGCCGGCGCCGCGCGGCAGGCCGGTCGTGTCGGCGGGCAGGCCGAGGGCCAGCCAGTGCCACCAGCCGGAGCCGGTCGGCGCGTCCGGGTCGTAGCAGGTGACGGCGATCGACCGGGTGCCCTCGGGCAGGCCGGACCACGCCAGCTGGGGCGAGAGGTTGCCCCCGGCGTGGATGAACTCCTCGGCCAGCGTGCCGCCTTCGGTGATGTCCTCGCTGGTCAGCTCGAAGGACGGGACCTGCGGAAGGAACTCGTACGGGAGCGGGGGACGAACACTCATGGGGCGGGTCACCTCTCGACGAGCCGGGAACGGCCCCGACCGGGGCGCGGGTTGATCGACGCGATTCACCTTAGTGGGGTGACCGCGGCGGTGGCCCGGCCCTACAGTCGGAGTCATGGCCCCGCGATTCGCCCGTCTGCTCCGCGACTCCCGCCTCGCACTGTTCACGATGCTCGGCGTACTGGCCGTCATCTGGGCCGTCCAGGTGGCGAACTGGCTCGACGACTACCGGCTCTCCTACGAGTACGGCATGAGCTCCGGACGGCTGGACGAGCTGCCGGACATGTTCACCATGCCGCTGCTGCACTTCGGCTGGGACCACATCCAGGCGAACTCCTGGCCGCTGTTCGCCTTCGGCTTCCTCTCCGCGTACCGGGGGGTCAAGCGGTTCCTGCTCGCGACGCTGCTGATCGTGGTCGCCGGCGGGCTCACCGTCTGGCTCTTCGAGCGCCCGGACGCCGTGACGGCCGGGGCCAGCGGCCTGGTCTACGGGTACTTCGGCTACGTGGTGCTGCGCGGGATCTTCGACCGCAACCTGGTGGACACCGCCATCGGCGTGGTCGTCGGCGCGCTGTACTCGTACCTCCTGCTGGGTGTCCTGCCGAGCGCCCAGGGAGTCAGCTGGCTCGGCCACCTCGGCGGGCTGATCGGCGGGCTCGCCGGCGCCTGGCTGCTGCGCGACCGGGCCCCGAAGGCGGCTGCCGCCCCCACGCCCGCACCCGCCGGACCCGCCGGACCCGGCTCCGCCCTGCTCAGGGAACTCGACGACCTGGGCATCTAGCCGTACCGGCCGGTCACGTCAGGTATAGACCATTCCCCTCACTGCGGTTAGCGTGAGCAGGCACCTTGCCCCCTGCTCCGGAGCCGCACCGTGGAGTCGTCCGTCCTCGCCTTCGCCACCGACCTGATCGACGAGGGGGCCGACACCTTCTTCGGCAACCTCACCGACCGGGCCGGGGTCGGCGGCGTCACCCTCGCGTCGGTCTACCACGAGGCCCGCGACGTCTTCCCGCACAACCCGCGCCGGGTGATCCGCTACCTGGAGCCGGGCGCCGCCTACTTCCGCCCCGACCCGGCCCTCTGGTCCGGACGGCGGCTGCGGCCCGTCGCGTCCACCGCGATCGGCGACCGCGACCCGTTCGCCGAGGCCGCCGCCGAGGCCGGCCGCCGGGGCATGAAGCTCCACGCCTGGACGGTCTTCTGCCACAACGACCGGCTCGGCTTCGAGCACCCGGACTGCGCCCCGGCCAACGCCTTCGGCGACCGGCACCTCACCGAGCTCTGTCCGGCCAATCCGGAGGTCCGCGAGTACGCCGTCTCCCTGGTCGCCGAGCTGGCCCGGTACGGCGTGGACGCGATCCGGGCCGAGTCGCTGCACTTCCACGGCCTGCGCCACGGTTACCACCACGAGCGTTACTTCGAGGAGCTGGGCCCGGCCGCCGAGGCGCTGCTCGGCCTCTGCTTCTGCGACCACTGCCGCGCCGCCGCCGTCCGCGCGGGCGTACCGGCGGACGAGGTGGCCGGGGCGGTCCGGACCGAGCTGCGCCGCCGGCTGGCCGACGACGCGGCCGCCGCCGAGCCCGCGGCGCTGGACGAGCTGGCCGGTGGCGCCGTCGCCGCCTACGTGGACGCCTCCGCCGCGACCGTGACCTCGCTGGCCGCCGAGGTCGCCGGGGCGGCGGAGCAGCACGGCATGCGGCTGAGCTTCATGGACGGCGGCGGTCCGGGCACCGGCTGGCTCTCCGGCATCGACCTGCCGGGCCTGGCCGGGGCCGCGCACCAGATCGAGACGCTCGGCTACGCGCGCACCCCGGAGGCGGTCCGCGAGAAGATCGCCGCCTTCGCCCTGCACGGGGTGCGCCCGCAGGACATGGCGGTGATCCTGCGGCCGATGGCCTCGGACTGCGACGGCCCGGCGAACCTCGCGGCCAAGATCGCCGTCCTCCGCGACCTGGGGGTGCCGGAGGTCGAGTTCTACAACTACGGCCTGATGCGGCTCTCCTCGCTCGACCGGATCGGCGCCGCGCTCGCCTGATCTTCCCCTCCCCCTCCCCTTCCCCCCCTCCGGCTCCCGGAGAGGCCGCTGCCGCGGTCGGCTCACCTCCGCCGCCGGGACGTCCCGAACAGGCTCCGGGAGATCTCCCGCCCGAGCTGCGTCCCGGCGGACCGGGCGAAGGACTTGAGCGCCGGGTTGCTCAGCAACGACCCGAGCAGCCCGCCGCTCTCCTTCTCTCCCGGCGCACGGCCCCGCGCCGTACCGCCCCGCACCGCACCGCCGTCCGACGGCCCGGTGCGTGACTCCTCCCGGTCGGGTCCCCCCGTCGGCGCCGGTTCCGCCTCCGGCCGGGCCGCCCGCGCCGCCAGCTTCTCGTACGCCGACTCCCGGTCGACGGCGTCCCGGTACTTCGCCACGATCGCCGACCCGTCCACCACCGCCTGCAGTGCCGCCGGCTCGATCGGGCCCATCAGCGACTGGGGCGCCCGCAGCCTGGTCGCCGCGACCGGCGTCGGCGCGCCCTTCTCGGAGAGCACCGTGACCACCGCCTCCCCCGTACCGAGCGAGGTCAGCACCTCCCCCAGGTCGTACGCGGGCGACTTCGGGAAGGTCGAGACGGTCGCCCGGAGCGCCTTCGCGTCGTCCGGCGTGAAGGCGCGCAGCGCGTGCTGCACCCGGTTGCCCAACTGCGCCAGCACGTCGGCCGGGACGTCCTTCGGCGTCTGGGTGACGAAGAAGATCCCGACCCCCTTCGACCGGATCAGCCGGACGGTCTGGGTGATCGCCTCCAGGAAGGCCTTGGACGCGCCCCTGAACAACAGGTGCGCCTCGTCGAAGAAGAAGACCAGCTTGGGCCGGTCGAGGTCGCCCACCTCGGGCAGCTCCTGGTAGAGGTCGGCCAGCAGCCACATCAGGAAGGTGGAGAACAGCCGCGGCCGGTCCTGCACCGCCGGCAGTTCCAGCACCGACACCATGCCCCGGCCTCCTCCGCCCTCCGGGCCGGAGCCGCCCCCGTCCACGGTCCGCAGCAGCTCGGCGGTGTCGAACTCCGGTTCGCCGAAGAACGCGCCGGCGCCCTCGTTCTCCAGCGTGGTCAGCGAACGCAGGATCACCCCGGCGGTGGCGGCGGAGAGACCGCCGATGCCCTTCAGCTCCTCCTTGCCCTCGGGCGAGGCGAGGAAGGTGATCACCGCGGTGAGGTCCTTGAGGTCGTACAGCTCCAGGCCGTTCCGGTCGGCGTAGTGGAAGACCAGCCCGAGCGAGGACTCCTGGGTCTCGTTCAGGTCCAGGACCTTGGAGAGCAGCAGCGGGCCGAAGCTGGTCACCGTCGCCCGGATCGGGATGCCGGCGCCCAGGCCGCCGAGTGCGTAGAACTCGGCCGGACAGCCCCGGGCCCGCCAGTCCTGCCCGACCTCGGCGGCCCGGGCGGCGGTCCGCTCGCCGGGCGTGCCGGGGGCGGCCACGCCGGAGACGTCGCCCTTGACGTCGGCCAGGAAGACCGGCACTCCCTGGGCGGAGAGCTGTTCGGCGATCAGCTGGAGGGTCTTGGTCTTGCCGGTGCCGGTGGCGCCCGCCACCAGCCCGTGCCGGTTGAGCACCCCGAGCGGCACCCGCACCTGGGCGTCCGGGTAGGCGGTGCCGTCCAGCAGCACCGCACCCAGGTCGAGGGCGGGGCCGGTGAAGGCGTAGCCGTCGGCGATCTCCCGGACGGCGGCCGGGACGACGTCTCCGGGGGACACGCCGGAGGAGGAAAGAGAAGGGGACGGCGGCTCGGCAGCGGACATCGGGCACACTCCTGGGCAGAACTACAGATAGACCTTCGCGACATTTCCCATGAAACAGCCCCAATCCGCCGCCCGCAGCTCGCACCCGAGCGCGTGGCGGCGCCGCGGCTGCTGCGCCATCCGCCGCCCAAACGGTAGGCTTTCCGTGTGATCTTCAAGCGCATCGGCAATGGGCGGCCGTACCCGGATCACGGCCGTACCAGCACCCGCCAGTGGGCGGACGTCGCCCCACGCCCGGTGCGACTCGACCAGTTGGTGACCACCAAGGGCCAGCTGGATCTGGAAACCCTCCTGGCGGAGGACTCCACCTTCTACGGGGACCTCTTCGCGCACGTCGTGAAGTGGCACGGGGACCTGTACCTGGAGGACGGGCTGCACCGCGCGGTCCGCGCCGCGCTGCAGCAGCGCCAGGTGCTGCACGCCCGTGTCCTCGAAATGGAATGACGGACCGGCCACCGGCGGAGAAGTCGACGGGGTCGACCGGAACGCCGGCGGAGATGTCGGGGCAGCCGGCCCCTCACGCGACGTCGGACCGCCCTCCGGTCACCACCCGGAGGGCGGTCCGTTCGCACCCGGATACCCCCTTTCGGGTGCCGGGATACTCCAGATGATGATCGTTTAGTACCTTCGCAGCCGTACGGCACTAATCTGCTGACTACGGCCGCGGCCCCGTTCCGACACCGCGCCCCGGCCGGCCCGTCACACCCGATCCCCGCCCCGGCACGAGGGGGAGACAAACCGTGAGCATGTTGACTCCCCAAGGCCTGAAGGGGAAGCAGTACCGCATCACCGGCAACGCCTATCCGCGGCTTGGCCGACCACCGAAGAAGAGCCGCAAGGTGTTCGCCCTGATCGGCGCGCTGCTCGCGCTGGCGCTGATCGGTCTCGGCGGCGTCCAGCTCTGGGACATCTTCAGCGGCAAGGGCAAGCACGCCTCGGCCCAGGCCTGCGCCTCCCCCTCCGGCAAACCGCTGGCCGCTCCCACCCCGGACGGCGCGGCGACCGCCCCGGGAGCGCCCGGCGCCCCCGTCGACCCGCAGGCGATCCCGCAGCCGGCGTCGGTCACCGTGAACGTCTACAACGCCACAGCCAAGGCGGGGCTGGCCGCGCGGACCGCCGAGGAGCTGAAGAAGCGCGGCTTCACCATCGGCAAGGTCGGCAACGCGCCCGCCGAACTGGACAAGAAGGTGCCCGGTACCGCCCAGGTGGTCGCCGGCCCGGCCGGCGCCGGGGCGTCCACCCTGGTCGGCTCGGTGATCGCCGGTGCCACCAGCACGGCCGACGCCCGCACCGACGGCACCGTGGACTTCGTGATCGGCGACAGCTACAACGCGCTGCTCGACGAGACCCAGGCCGCCGCCGCGCTGGCCCTGGCCACCAAGCCCACGCCGGCTCCGAGCACCACCGGCAGCTGCTGAACCACCGACAGCCGGCGGTCCGCCCGCCCGGTCGACCGACGAGAGCCCCCCGGCACCGCGCCGGGGGGCTCTCGTCGCACGTACGGGGCTGCTCAGCCGGCCGTGCCGTACAGCCGGTCGCCGGCGTCGCCGAGGCCCGGAACGATGTAGCCGTTCTCGTTCAGCCGCTCGTCGACGGCGGCGGTGACGACGGTGACCGGCAGGCCGGCCAGCTCCTTCTCCATCACCGCGACGCCCTCGGGCGCGGCCAGCAGCACCACGGCGGTGACGTCGGTGGCGCCGCGCTCGATCAGCATCCGGATCGCCGCGACCAGCGTGCCGCCGGTGGCCAGCATCGGGTCGAGCACGTAGACCTGGCGGCCGGAGAGGTCGTCCGGCATCCGGGTCGCGTAGGTGGAGGCCTCCAGGGTCTCCTCGTTGCGCACCATGCCGAGGAAGCCGACCTCGGCCGTCGGCAGCAGCCGGGTCATCCCGTCCAGCATGCCGAGGCCGGCCCGGAGGATCGGCACCACCAGCGGGCGGGGGTAGGACAGCCGGGTGCCGGTGGTGACCGCCACCGGGGTGGTGATCTCCACCTCGTCGGTGCGGACGTCCCGGGTGGCCTCGTACGCGAGGAGGGTCACCAGCTCGTCGGTCAGGCGACGGAAGGTCGGCGAGTCGGTGCGCTCGTCGCGCAGGGTGGAGAGCTTGTGGGCGACCAGGGGGTGGTCGACGACGTGGGTCCGCATGCATCGAGGTTAGCCCGCGCCCGGACGCCCGTACGACACGCCGTGCCAGACCCGGGCGCGCCGCCCCCCGTCCGCCCCCCGTCCGCCTCCTGCCGGACAGTGACACGCCGTGACGCACCGCGAACGTCCGGACGGATGCGCTTCCTGTGGTATCAACCGGGCCGATCTGGGAAGGTCAGGTCTTATGACGAGCAACCCGAACACCGGGGACGGCTCGGCGGACGAGGCCGCGACCTCGTCGGACGGCCGTTTCGGCCCGCCCCCGGACCGCCCGGAGACCGAGGCGGAACGCCGCAAACGGCGTGCCGTCTTCCTTCGCGAGCTCACCGAGGCGCGCGAACTGCGCGAGCGGGTCCAGCCACGCCGGACCAAGGAACGCCGCATGCGCGAAGCGATGCGGATGCGAACCTTCCGGATCTGACAAGCCCTCCACGGCTTCTCCACATGCCTCTTCCCACCCCGTCCCCCGTTCGCCGTCCGGCAGCCAACCCTTCCGACACGACCTGCAAAGACGCGCTGCCGAACACCCCCCGCAGAGCCGGGCTTTCTGTCACGATTCCGATGGGACGGTCCGAACGGCGGACCGCCTCTGGCGCGGGGGCGGCCAGTTCCGCGTTGCCCGAGAGCGCCGACAGCCGAGACCGAGATCTTGGGAGTGTCCCTGGTGGCGTACTTCGCTGCACTGCTTGCTCGCACCGACGACGGGTGGGATGTGAGCGAGACGGAACTCGACAACGTCGAAACCCTCGCCGATCTGGCAGACCTGGCCCGCGAGGCGACCCAGGACGACGACAGCGTCCTGGTCTTCATCGAACAGGAGGACGCCTGGTTCGCCGTCGTCCGGGTGGACGGCGAGGAGGATCCCCGCATCTTCGTGTCGGACGGCGCCGCCGCCGCCCGGAGCTCCTACGGGTCCGTCCTCACCGACGAGCTGGTCGACCAGGCCGGCGAGAGCGAGTTCGGCGACCTCGACAACCTGGTCGCCGAACTGGAGGAGGGCGGCGAGGCCGGGGAGCAGGACGACGACGAGGAGTCCGGCGACCGCGGCAGCGTCCCGGTCGGCCCGCTCGGCGACGCCCACCTGCTCACCGAGTTCGGCCTCGCCCCGGACCGGCTGCTCGCCCTCAGCGGCGAGGGCGCGGTGCCGGGCGACGCCCTGGAGGAGATCGCCGAGGCGCTCGGCTGCGGCGAGGTCCTGGAGGCGGTCCGGTAACGGTCCGTGTCCGCCGTCCGGACGGCCGGATGCCCGCCATGCCCGACACTGGATGCCATGCAGTCCGCCCGCCCGATCCCGCCGCTGCCCGCCCCCGTCCGCCCCGACCCGGTCCGTGACCGCTGGGCGGCGCCGATGCGCCTCGCCATCGCCGAGGCCGCGCTGGCGCCGGCCACCGGAGACGTCCCGGTCGGGGCGCTCGTCCTCGGTCCGGACGGCGAGGTCCTCGGCCGCGGCCACAACGAGCGCGAGGCCGTCGGCGACCCGACCGCCCACGCCGAGGTGGTCGCCATCCGCCAGGCCGCCGGGAAGATCGGGGAGTGGCGCCTCGGCGGCTGCACCCTGGTCGTCACCCTGGAGCCGTGCACCATGTGCGCGGGGGCGATCGTGCTCTCCAGGATCGACCGCGTGGTCTACGGCGCCCTCGACGAGAAGGCCGGCGCGGCCGGCTCCCTCTTCGACGTGATGCGCGACCGCCGGCTCAACCACCGCCCCGAGGTGGTCCCGGGCGTCCTCGCCGACGAGTGCGGCGAGCAGCTCCGCGCCTTCTTCGACGGCCACCGCTGACACCACCGCGGACACCGCCGTCGGCACCACCCCCCGGCGCACCGCCGAAGGCCCCCGCGCACCGCGCCGCGGACCGCCGCAGGCCCTTCCCCGACAAAGATTTCGTGACGGTGCCACCCGTCCGGTAGAGTTCCCCTCGGTAGCGTGTCCGAGCGGCCAAAGGAGCACGCCTCGAAAGCGTGTGTGGGGGCAACTTCACCGTGGGTTCGAATCCCACCGCTACCGCCAGAAAGCCCGAGGGCCCGTCCGGAAGTCCGGACGGGCCCTCGGCGTTTCCGCGCACCCTCATACACGGAAATGGGCTCCGCACTCGGGGGCCGATGACCACCAACGCCCGGTCGAGTACGGAGCCTGGAAGGGGGGAGCGGCTCGGGGGGACTGACCGCTCCCCCGACGGAGTCCCACAACCGGGGTCGCGTCGGGGGGGAAGTCGCGACACCCGGTCCCACAGCGGGGAGCTCCGGATCCACGCACCGGGGATTCCTGCCAGATCCTCGGTACGTTCCCCATCCTGCCGTCCGATCCGCGAGCGGGCACCCGGAGAAAGGCCCCTGTCACGGGGACCTTCGTCCCACCGGGTGAACGCGTCGCACACCTGATGGGCCGTCCGGGTGGATAAGCTGCCCAGTGCAGAGGACCGCTCGGGGACCGGATGGCGGCGGCCCACGGCAAGGAGGAAGGTCACCGGATGGCACAGGCGAAGAAGATCGGAATGGTCCTCCTGCTCGTCTTCGTGCTCTACACGATCATCACCTCGCCGGCCCGCGCCGCCGAGCTGGTCCAGCTCGGCTTCGAAGGCATCTCGAACGCCGCCAAGGCCGTCGGCACCTTCATGTCCGGGCTGGTGAAGTAGCCCGGACCCCACCGGCTACGGTGGGCCCTGACTCTCACCCCCCGTCCGCGAGGAGCGGCATCGTGATCCGGCACCTGGTCCTGTTCAAGCTCAACGAAGGCGTCAGCAAGGACGACGAGCGCGCGCTCGCCGGCGCCAAGGCCTTCGAGGAGCTCGGCCCGGTCGTTCCCGAGCTCCGCGAGTGGGAGTGCGGCTGGAACACCACCGAGCGCGACATCGCCCACGACTACGCGATCAACAGCCTCGTCGAGGACCGCGAGGCCCTGCAGGCGTACCTCACCCACCCGGCCCACCAGGCCGCGGCCGGCCAGTGGCGCGAGTTCGCCACCTGGGTGATCGCCGACATCGAGGTCTGAGCCCGGAGGGCCGTCCCGACGCACCCCCGGCGCGTCCCCCGGACGGCCGCGGCGCCCCGCCCGGAACCCGGACGGGGCGCCTTGCTCTGTCCCGGAACGATCCGCCGCCGTGCCGCCGGAGGGCCCGGTGGATCCTCCGGCGCGGCACCAACACACCTCCACGCGGTGCTTGCCCGACGTGCGCCCGCCTTGTGATGCTATGACCGGTTTTGCCGGACATCGCTAGGTGGTGCACGAAACCCGACGACACCCGGTCCACAGGTCTCACCGTTGTCGACTTTGGGAGGGGTGACGTGTCCGTGCGGACACCAGGGAGCGTGCCGGACGACGAGGTGCTGGCCACCGTGATCAGCCCGGCCGGCGAACTCCGCCCGGACGGCCTGCGCGGCCCCGGAGGCCGTCCGACGGTGGACGTCCGGACCCTGACCCGGGTGCTCTTCGAGCGGCTCGCCGAGCTGCCCCCGGACGCCCCCGAGCGGGAGCGGGTCCGGGCGGCACTGATCGAGGTCAACATCCCGCTGGTCCGGTACGCCGCCACGCGGTTCCGCAGCCGCAGCGAACCGATGGAGGACGTCGTCCAGGTCGGCACGATCGGCCTGATCAACGCCATCGACCGGTTCGACCCCACCCGGGGCGTGCAGTTCCCGACCTACGCACTTCCGACCATCCTCGGCGAGATCAAGCGCTACTTCCGGGACAACGTCCGCACCATGCACGTCCCGCGCCGGCTCCAGGAGCTCTGGGTCCAGGTCAGCGGAGCGATGGAGGAGCTGACGGTCACGCACGGCCGGGCCCCCAAGGTCCCCGAGATCGCCGCCAGCCTGCGCATCCCCGAGGAGGACGTCCGCGCCTGCCTGGACGCCGGCCGGGCGTACAACGCGGCGTCGCTGGAAGCCGCGCAGGAGCACGAGGGCGGGCTGGCCCTCCTCGACCGGCTCGGCTACGAGGACTCCGCGCTGGCCGAGGTGGAGCACCGGGACATGGTCCGTCACCTCCTGGTGCAGCTGCCGGAGCGGGAACGACGGATCGTCATGCTGCGGTTCTTCGCCAACCTGACGCAGTCCCAGATCAGCACCGAGCTGGGCATGTCCCAGATGCACGTCTCCCGGCTGCTCTCCCGGATCCTGGCCAGGCTTCGGACCGGCAACTCCTGGGAAGACTGACCGTCACAATCCCCGACAAAACAGGACGGCGCTCCGTGCGACGGCGGGATCGCTCCGCGTTACCGGCGCGTGACGTCTTGCGACCCCCTGGTTTGCCGGAGACCGTGTTCCGGTATGGAGGGGGAAGGCATCGCTCGGGAACCGCCGGGCGAGGGCACCCGTTCAACTGTCAGTCACAAGGGGGTGGGTGCATGTCCGGAGAGCTGGGCACTGCGGAGATCCACGCTGGTCAGGCCGAAGGAGCGACGTTCGCCGTCGACCGGATCCCGTTCCGGCGGGGCCCGGCCGCGCCACCCGGCGCCGAAGCGGGAGCACCCCCCGGGGCGGGCCCGGCGGCAGCCGGGCCGAGCACCGCGGAGACGGGCCCCGAGCCGGTCCCGGAGGCCGCCCCGGCGCCGTCCGGCGCCGGGCTGGACACCCGGACGCTCTCCCGCTCGCTGTTCCTGCGACTGGCCGCCCTGGCCCCCGGCAGCGCCGAACACACGTACGTCCGCGACACGCTGATCGAGCTGAACCTGCCGCTGGTCCGGTACGCCTCGGCCCGGTTCCGCAGCCGCAACGAGCCGATGGAGGACATCGTCCAGGTCGGCACGATCGGCCTGATCAAGGCGATCGACCGGTTCGACCCGGAGCGCGGGGTCGAGTTCCCGACCTTCGCGATGCCGACGGTGGTCGGGGAGATCAAGCGCTTCTTCCGGGACACCAGCTGGTCGGTCCGGGTGCCCCGGCGTCTCCAGGAGCTGCGCCTGGCACTCACCAAGGCCGGCGACGAGCTCTCCCAGCGGCTGGACCGCTCCCCCACCGTCGCCGAGCTGGCCGTCTGCCTCGGCGTCAGCGAGGAGGACGTGGTCGAGGGCCTGGCGGTCGGCAACGCGTACACCGCCAGCTCGCTGGACTCCAGCCCGGGCGAGGAGGACGGCGACGGACCGCTGGCCGAGCGGCTCGGCTACGAGGACCTCGCGCTGGAGGGCGTGGAGTACCGGGAGTCGCTCAAGCCGCTGCTGGCGAAGCTGCCGCCGCGCGAGCGCCGGATCATCATGCTGCGGTTCTTCGGCAACCTCACCCAGTCGCAGATCGGCGACGAGATCGGCATCTCCCAGATGCACGTCTCCCGGCTGCTGACCAAGACCCTCACCCAGCTGCGCGAGGGCCTGATCAGCGAGGGGTGACTCCGCCGTCCCGACCGGGTGCGTGCCCGACGGCTCCCGCCGGACGCGCACCCGGCGCCGGGGCACCCGCGGATCGCCGGTCAGACCGAACGCCCGGCGGATCGCCGGGCGGGCCGGGGCCGGGCGGGCCCTACGGCTCCAGCAGGTTGGCGCGCAGACCGGCCAGCACCTCGTCGTCCAGACCGAGGCCGTCCGTCCAGAACGCCTCGAAACCGGACCATCCGGACTCGACCTCCTCGAACGCCGCCTCCAGGTAGCAGCGCTCGG
The DNA here is from genome assembly GCF_042722765.1 of Kitasatospora sp. NPDC058406. Classification (NCBI taxonomy): domain Bacteria; kingdom Bacillati; phylum Actinomycetota; class Actinomycetes; order Kitasatosporales; family Streptomycetaceae; genus Kitasatospora; species Kitasatospora sp. NPDC058406. Next base: position 11,143 of record NZ_JBHXKE010000027.1, on the reverse strand, counting down.
CCCGGAAGACCGGCAGCAGCAGCTCCGGCTCGTGCATCAGCCCCCGGGCGCGGAAGCTCTCCACGATCGAGGCCACGATCGCGGCCGACCGCTCGTTGGTGAGCAGGTAGTCGGCGAACACGGTCTCCCGATCGACGCCGAGCGCGGTGAGCAGCACGGCCGCCGTCCAGCCGGTGCGGTCCTTTCCGGCCGAACAGTGGAAGAGCAGCGGCGCACCGCCCGGCGCGGCCAGCAGGCGCAGGACGGCCGAGAATCGTTCGCAGGCGATCCGGTCGGTGACGAACCACCGGTAGAGGCCCGTCATCATCGCGCCGGCCCGGCCGTCACCGAGCAGGGCGCGCTGCCTCTCCGGGCTACGGTCACCGAGCGCTTCCCGCAGTGCCGCGAAAATATCGAAGTCCGCCGCGAAAACGGGCAGGTGATGAAGGGTCACGCCGTCGGGCGCGGCGCGTTCCACGGTGATCGCGGTGGCGGAGTGCTCGGCGTCGGCGATCACCGCGACCGGCAGGCCGGGCACCCGGTCGGGGCCCGCCTCGCGCACTTCCTCCAGGCTGCGCAGGTCGACGACCTGCCGCAGGCCCAGCGCGGCCAGCAGGGCGAGGTCCTCGTCGGTGAGCCGGTTGAGCCCGTCGCTGCGCAGTACGGCACCGGGGCGGAGGAGCCGCCCGCCGACCGTCCGATAGCCACCGAGGTCGCGGGCATTGACGGCACCGAACAGACCCAGGCTGCGGGCGGCCGGGAAAACGGCGGTCTCGGTCTGCTGTTCGGTCACGCGGCGGCCTCCATTGGATATTCGGACGGTGACGTGGCACAACCCTGCGCGATATTGCATGAACCTGCCCATCGAAACGGCAGGGTGTGCGAGAGTGTGAGGCGCGACGCCGCCAGTGTAGGGTCCACCTCGCCCGCCCGGACCACACGGTGGGTGAGCAGCGGTAACGCTCAGGCTTCGGGTTTTAATTTTTAATTGATTATTTGCGCAGCCGGTGCCGTTCCGGCCACAATCAGCGCTTTCATGGCCCGACCATGAACGTTGGTAACAGATTCGCTGCACTCCTGCCCATTTGGTCCCACCTGGAACGGACTCTCCACCAGGATGGGCGCCGGGCAGCATGCTGCCTGCGAACAGCGACAGGGCAGGCGAGTGCCGAGCAGCGGAGCGCCCTGCCCAGGGGAGGAAAGACAACATGGGTCGAGCGACCCGAAGAGTTGCCGCCTGCGCGGCAGCCGTTCTGCTGGCCGGTGGCCTGCAGTCGTCCCTCGCACACGGCGCCACCACCACGCCCCGGATCGACCTCACGGTCCTGGTCATCAGTGACGGCGGACCGGCGACGGCGGCGATCGCCGCCGAGCTCAAGAGCCAGGGCACCCCGTACAAGATCGTCGACCTGAACGACGCCAACCGCCCGGTGATCGACGCCGCCTTCCTCAGCGACACGCTGAACGGGCAGCCGCGCGGCAAGTACCAGGGCATCGTGCTGCCCAACGACAACCCGTTCGCGGCCGGCTCCGCCGAGATGACCGCGATCGCCACGTACGAGGCGGCGTTCAACGTCCGCCAGGTCGACGCCTACACCTACGCCCGGCCCGAGGTCGGCCTGAACTGGGCCGTCAACCCGGGCTACATGGGCACGCTGGACGGCTTCCAGGGACAGGTCTCCACGGCCGGCCTGACGGGGCCGTTCGGGTACCTCAAGGGTTCCGTCCCGTTCGAGGACAACGACCCGAGCGTCTCCGAGAGCTACGGCTACCTGGCCACCCCGCTGGCCACGCTGCCGGCCGGATCGAGCTTCACCCCGCTGGTCGAGGTGCCGATCCCCGGCAGCACCGCCAAGGGCTCGCTGGTCGGCGAGTACAGCCACGACGGCCGCAAGGAACTGGTCGTCACCTTCGTCTACAACCAGTACCAGCAGCAGTACCGCCTGCTGGCCCGCGGCATAGTCGACTGGATAACCCAGGGTGTCCACCTCGGCTACGACCGCAACTACTTCGCTGCCCACGTCGACGACGTCTTCCTCGCCGACGACCGCTGGGACACCGTCCTCAAGTGCACCCCCGGTGACGTCACCTGCCCGCCCGGCACCCCCGAGACGGCCAACCCGATCCGGATGTCGGTCGCCGACGCGCAGTTCGCGAAGCAGTGGCAGACCACCAACAACTTCACCATGGACATGGTGTTCAACGGCGGTGGCAGCGAGGACTGGAAGGTCGACCACGAGACCACCACCGACCCGGTGGTGGACCAGATGATCGCCGACCAGACCAGCTACCGCTGGGTCAACCACACCTACACCCACCCGTACCTGGGCTGCCTCCAGGACGTCTCGGTGGTCCCGTGGAAGTGCTCCAAGGACGGCGCGGGCAACACCGTCTGGATCGACCAGGCGACCATCAGCTCGCAGATCAAGAACAACCTCGACTGGGCCACCGCCCGGGGCCTCACGCTGGACAAGACGGAGCTCGTCACCGGCGAGCACTCCGGCCTGCTGACCGCCCCGCAGGAGACCAGCGACAACCCGTTCCTGGCTCCCGCGCTGGCCGCCAACGGGGTCAAGTGGACCGCCAGCGACGCGTCCCGCGAGCCCGCCCAGCGGGCCGTCGGCTCGTCCACGCTGACCGTGCCGCGCTACCCGATGAACGTCTTCTACAACGCCGCCACGGCGAAGGAGCAGACGGACGAGTACAACTGGATCTACACCAGCGCTGCCAACGGTGGCAGCGGCGTCTGCGAGAACAACGCCAACTCCACCTGCCTGCCGACGCCGCTGGACGTGAACACCGGCTACCTCTCGTACATCGTTCCGCTGGAGGCCCGGATCGACCTCGGCCACGTGCTGAGCAACGACCCGCGGCCGCACTTCATCCACCAGTCGAACCTGGCCGAGGACCGGATCGTCTACCCGGTGCTGGAGCGGATCCTCTCGACCTACCGGTCGCTGCACGCCGACAACACCCCGATCGTGAACCTGGCGCAGAAGGACCTCGGCGTCGAGTTCCAGCGCCGCGCGGCCTGGAACACGGCGCTCTCCTCCGGCCAGGTCACCGCCTACCGGACCGGCGACACCGTCACGGTGAACGCCCCGGCCGGCGTCCAGGTCCAGGCCACCATGCCGACCGGCACCGTCCAGCAGCTCGCCATCGGCAGCACCGCGTTCGGCACCGCCTACGCCGGTTCGCTCTCCGGCTGGGTCAAGCCCGGCCAGCTGCAGAGCGGCATCCAGCTGAAGCTGCCCGCCGCGGGAACCCCGGCCGCCCCGGCCGGCACCAGCCCGAGCGTCGCCGCCAAGTCGGTCACCGCCCCGGCGCCGAGCGACACCAAGGTCGTGCCGCAGGGCACGGCGGACGCCGTCCCGGCCGGCCCGGGCGACACCGACCGCACCGACGCGCCGACCCTGGTCCCCGGAAGCGGGGCCCCGGTGGCCGGCAAGGGCGCGGTCACTGGTACCACTGCTGGTAGCACGACCGGTACCGCCGGGAAGGCCGCCGGCAAGGGCACCACCCCGCAGCACGGCAAGGCCTCCGGGGGGAAGGCCGAACCCGCCAAGAAGACCGCCGGCAAGACCGGCACCCGCTAAACGGTGACCCGGTGGCGGGCCGGTCCTCCCGGCCCGCCACCGGAACCACCCGACCCGGCCACCACGGCCGGGTGCTTGACGCAAGAACAGGAGGGGGGACAGAGATGCGCGTCACCCTGCTCACCGAGGGGACGTACCCGCACCAGCACGGTGGTGTCAGCGTCTGGTGCGACCAGCTCGTCCAGGGCATGCCGGACGTCGACTTCGACATCATCGCCGTCACCGGAACCGGCCACGAACCACTGGCCTGGGAACTGCCCGCCAACGTGCGGTCCGTCACCACCGCGCCGCTCTGGGCACCGGCCGCGGACGGCCGGGCACCGCGCGGCAAGGAGATGCGGCGCTTCCTCAACGCCTACGAGCGCTTCCTGCACTCCATCCTGGACCCGGTCTACACCACCCACTTCGGCACCGAGCTGTACGGCTTCGCCGACCTCGCCCGGCGCGGGCTGCTCAGCCCGGCGCTGCGCAGCGAGCGGGCCCTGCGCACCCTCCAGCACGTCTGGACCCGCGACTACCTCTCCACCGCCGTCTCCCGGCCCACCCTGCACGACGCGCTGAACGCCACCGACCTGCTGGAGCACGCCCTCCGGCCGCTCTCGGTCGACCCGCCCCGCGACGGTGTGGCGCACGCAGCCAGCGGCGGCCTCGCCACCCTGCCCGGCCTGATCGCCTCCCAGCAGTACGGCGTACCGTTTCTCCTCACCGAGCACGGCATCTACCTGCGCGAGCGCTACCTCGGCTACCGCACCGGCCCGTACCGCTGGCCGGTCAAGGCCCTGCTGCTGGGCTTCTACCGGATGCTCGCCGAGGAGAGCTACCGGCGGGCCGCGCTGGTCACCCCCGGCAACCGGTACAACCGGCGCTGGGAGGAGCGCGGCGGCACGCCCTCCGCGCACATCCGGACCGTCTACAACGGTGTCGACCCGGCGGCCTTCCCGCCCGCCGGACCCGAGCCGGAGACCCCCACCCTGAGCTGGGCCGGCCGGGTCGACCCGATCAAGGACCTGGAGACGCTGATCCGGGCCTTCGCGATCGTCCAGCAGGAGATACCCGAGGCACGGCTGCGGTTGTTCGGCGGCACGCCCAAGGGCGGCGAGGCGTACCGCGACGGATGCATAGCCCTGGCCGCCGAGCTCGGCGTCGCCGACTCGGTGGCCTTCGAGGGCCGCGTCGCGGACATCACCGACGCGTACGCCGCGGGGAACGTGGTGATGCTCTCCTCGATCAGCGAGGGCTTCCCGTTCACCCTGATCGAGGCCATGTCCTGCGGCCGCTCCACCGTGTCGACCGACGTCGGCGGTGTGCGCGAGGCGGTCGGCGACACCGGCCTGGTCGTTCCGCCGCGCGAGCCCGAGCCGATGGCGGCCGCCGCGATCGAGCTGCTGCGCGACCCGGAGCGGCGGGCCCGGCTCGGTGAGCAGGCCCGGCTGCGGGTGATCGAGCAGTTCACGCTCCGCCAGAACATCGACGGCTTCCGCGGCATCTACACCGAGCTGCTGGGCACCTCCCGCTGGCTGCCGGAAGGCGTGGTCGCCGTCACGGACGGCCCGCCGGACCCGGACTGGGAGCAGCCGTCCGAGCACGAGCGCAGCGAGGTCACGGCATGAGCGAGCGCAGCGAGCGAATCATCAGCAGGTGCGCGTGCCGCGAAGAGGCCGCCGAACGCGGCGAGGTGGGCGCATGAGCGAGCGCAGCGAGCGAATCATCAGCAGGTGCGCGTGCCGCGAAGCGGCCGCCGAGCGCAGCGAGGTGGGCGCATGAGCGGTCCCCTCCGTCTCGTCCCCGACGAGGCCGGACCCGACTGGGCCGAGCAGACCGTGCAGCTGCGCACCCTCCCGCCGCGGGGGCGGCGCCGCCCGGTCCTGCCCGAGCAGCGCCCCGAACCGGCCGAGGACCCGCTCGACCTCTCCCCCGACCCGCTGGACGAGCTCGCCGAGCGGCTGCGCGACGTCTGCGCGGACGCCGTCCACCCGTACGAGATCGCGGCCTTCCTGGAGTCCGACGGCCTCTCCGACGAGCAGGCGGCCCTGCTGTACGGCCGCCCCGACTCCTTCACCGTCGCCGCGGAGCTGTTCGAGAAGGTCGAGCGCCGCTACCCCGGCCCGAGCGCCGAGTTCGCCAACCCCTGGCGGGCCGACCCCTGGCGCTGCGTGGTCCGGGGCCTGGTGTTCGCCCTGCCCGGCCTCGGCTACCTGCTCGGCGCCAACCTGTTCGCCGCCGACCGGATGCGGTTCGGGCTGCCCTCGGGCATGCTCGCGCTCTCCGTCGCCACCCTGGCCAGCTGGGCCTGGAACCAGGCACTGGCGCACCGCTCGTACGCCTGGCTCGGCCGGGGCCGGCGCCGGTCCGCCGCCGCCTGCCTCGCGATCGGGGCACCGCTGGGTGCGGTGGCCTCCGCCACCGCCGGGTACGTGGTCGGCGGGCCGCTGGGCGCGCTCTGCTTCGCCGCCGGGCAGTCCGGCTACCTGGCGGCGGCCACCGTGCTGCTGGTGCTCGGCCGGGAGAAGTTCCTGCTGCTCGCGCTGGCACCGTCCGCGCTCGGCGCCGGCGTGGTGCTCGCCGTCGACGTGCCGCAGGTGGTCCGCACCGCGGTGCTGCTGGCCTCCCTCGGCCTGGCGATCGGCCTGGCCGCCCGGGAGCTGGTGCGCTGTCGTCGCAGCGAGCCGGAGCCGGTGCCGTTGCGGCTGCCGCTCGTCAAGGAGGTGCCGCACCTGCTGTTCGGCCTGGCGGTCGGCACCCTGACCATGATCGCCGGCCTCGGCGTCACCGTGCACGAGGCGGTGCGCACCGGAGCCGCCGAGGGCGCCTCGGCCAGCCCGACGGGGCCGGCCATGATCGCCCTGACGCTCAGTCTCGGCCTCGCCGAGTGGCTGCTCTTCCGGTACCGGGCGATGGCGGTGGCCGCGCTGCGGACCAGCCACACGCCGATCGAGTTCGTCCGCCGCACCGGCGGCGTGCTGCTCGGATGCCTGTTCATCTACCTCACCACCGTGGCCGCCCTCGACGCCGCCGCCACCGTGCTCTGGCCCGGCGCCCCGGCGCTGGGCGTCCCGGAGCTCGGCGCGCTGCTGCTGCTGGGCGGCTCGCTCTGGCTGGCGCTGCTGCTGAACGCCTTCGGGCTCAGCTGGAGCACCGCCCTCATCTGTCTGGCCGCCGCGGGTGCCGAGTGCGCCGGGCTGCTGACCGGTGTGGACCCGACCCTCCTGCAGCTGATCGGCTGCGGGGCCTCGGCCGCGCTCCTCACCGCCATCGCCGGGCCCGTGCTCGGCCGCACCACCAAGCACCGCTGAACCACCACCGGCCGGGTCACCACCGTTCACACACCCGGCCCGGTCCCAGAAAGCCAGTCCCCAGAGAGAAGAAAGCGAATCACCGTATGAGCAGCGTCGCCATCACCGGAGCCGAGGGCTTCATCGGCTCCCACCTCGTCGAGGCCCTGGTGGCCGACGGCCACCACGTCCGCGCGATGGTCCAGTACAACTCCTTCTCGTCGTTCGGCTGGCTGGAGACCCTCTCCAAGGAGGTGCTGGACTCGGTCGAGATCGTCCTCGGCGACGTCCGCGACCCGGGGTCGGTCAACGGCCTGGTCAAGGGCACCGAGGCGGTCTACCACCTGGCCGCCCTGATCGCGATCCCGTACTCCTACCAGGCACCGCACTCGTACATCGAGACCAACGTGACCGGCACCCTCAACGTGCTGGAGGCGGTGCGTCACCTGGACATCCCCCGCCTGGTGCACACCTCCACCAGCGAGACCTACGGCACCGCGCAGACCGTGCCGATCAGCGAGGACCACCCGATCAACACGCAGTCCCCGTACGCCGCCTCCAAGGCCGGCGGGGACCGGCTGGCCGACAGCTACCACGCGAGCTTCGAGACGCCGGTCGTCACGCTGCGCCCGTTCAACACCTTCGGCCCGCGCCAGTCGATGCGCGCCGTCATCTCGACCGTGATCGCCCAGCTGGCCGCCGGCGAGACCGAGATCACCCTCGGCGACCTGCGTCCGACCCGCGACTTCATGTTCGTCAAGGACACCGCGCTGGCCTTCCGCACGGTCGGCACCGCCCCCGCCGAGACCGTGGTCGGCCGGACCTTCAACGCCGGCACCGGCGGCGAGATCTCGGTCGGCGACCTGGTGATCCTGGTCGGCAAGCTGATGGGCGTGGACGTCACGGTGAAGGAGGACGAGCAGCGCATCCGTCCGGCCAACTCCGAGGTCATGCGCCTGGTGGCCGACGCCACCCGGCTGCGCACCGCCACCGGCTGGGCTCCGCAGTACTCCCTCGAAGAGGGCCTGGAGCAGACCATCGAGTTCTTCCGCGACCCGGCCAACCTGGCCCGCTACAAGACCGACATCTACAACGTCTGACCCAGCCCGCCTTCCGTCCGCTCCCGGCATCGAAGGCCCCTGTCGCACCGACTTCCGTGGGGGAAACACCATGCACGCAGTGATCCTGGCCGGCGGTAAGGGCGTCCGCCTCCGCCCGTACACCACCGCCCTTCCCAAGCCGCTCGTCCCGATCGGCGACCAGCACGCGATCCTGGAGATCGTGATGCGTCAGCTCGCCGCCGCGGGCTTCAAGACCGTCACCCTGGCCATCGGCCACCTCGGCCACATCATCCGCGCCTACGTCGGCAACGGCTCCCAGTGGGGCCTGCGGGTCGGCTACGCCGTCGAGGACAGCCCGCTCGGCACCCTCGGCCCGCTGCTCACCCTGCAGGACCGGCTGCCCGAGCACTTCCTGGTGATGAACGGCGACGTCCTCACCGACCTGGACTTCGCCGGTGTGCTCAAGCACCACGAGGCGTCCGGGTCGCCGCTGACCATCGCCACCTACGCCCGCCAGGTGAGGATCGACTTCGGCGTCCTGACCACCGAGTCCGGCTCGATCACCGGCTTCCAGGAGAAGCCGACCATCGACTACCGGGTCTCGATGGGCGTGTACGGCGTCTCGCGCTCGGCGCTGGCCAAGTACACCCCGGGCCTGCCCCTCGGCTTCGACGAACTGGTCCTGGACCTGCTCGCCGCCAAGACGCCGCCGGCCGCCTACGAGTTCGACGGCTACTGGCTCGACATCGGGCGCCCGGACGACTACGACCGGGCCAACGCCGAGTTCGCGCTCAACCGGTCGCTGCTGCTCCCGGGCGAGGCCGCGGAGGGCCTGTACGCCGTGCCGAGCGAGCAGGAGCTGCCGATCCCGGCCGCCCGTACCGCACCGGACGTCGCCGACCAGCCCGCCGCGGTGGGCCAGGCCGGTTCAGAGAACGACGGACGGGCCGCGTGAGAATCCTTCTGCTCGGTGCCGACGGCTTTCTCGGCCGGCACGCCGCCGTCGTCCTGCGGTCCCTGCCCGGGGCCACCGTGCTGACCGCCGGACGGCGGCCCGACCACGACCTGCGCCTCGACCTGGCAGCCGCCGGGTCGGGCCCGCTCGGCGAGGAGCTGGCCGCGCTCGCCCCCGACGCGGTGGTCAACTTCGCCGGTGCGGTGGCCGGCAGCGCCGTCAAGCTCGCCGAGGTCAACGCCCGCGGCCCGGCCGTGCTCTGCGAGGCGCTCGAACAGGGTGCCCCGAAGGCCCGGCTGGTGCACATCGGCTCGGCCGGCGAGTACGGCGTCTGCCCGCCCGGCAGCTCGCTCGACGAGGACGCCGACGCCCGCCCGGTCGGCGTCTACGGCGCCACCAAGCTGGCCGGCTCCCTCGCGGTGGCCGGCTCGCCGCTGGACGCCGTGGTGCTGCGGGTGTTCAACCCGGTCGGCCCGGGTGCCCCGGCGGGCTCGCTGCCCGGGCGGCTCGCCGCCGAACTGCGCCGGGCCGCCCCGGACGGCGCCGAGGGCGTGGTGAAGGTCGGGGACCTCTCGGCCCACCGCGACTTCGTCGACGCCCGGGACATCGCCCGCGCGGTCGGTCTGGCCGTCACCGCGCAGGGCCCGCTGCCCAGGGTGCTCAACCTCGCCTCCGGAACGGCCAGGCCGGTCCGGGCGATCGCCGACGGCCTGGTCACGGCGGCCGGATTCACCGGCCGGATCGACGAGAGCGGCGCCGGTTCCGAGCGGTCCGCGGCCGTCTCCTGGCAGCAGGCCGACGTGTCGGCCGCCGCCCGGACGCTCGGCTGGCGGCCGGAGACGGGGCTCGACGAGACGCTGCGCGACCTCTGGCTCTCCACCGAACCGCTGGTCGCCGCATGACCGGCGCAAGCCACCACGACGGCCGCCTGCTGGTGCCGCTGTACGTCCACCCCGCGGTGGACCCGGCGGCCTGGCAGGCGGTCGCCGCCGCCGACCCGAAGCGGATCGCCGCCGTCGTGCTCAACCTCGCCGACGGCCCCGGCGATCCGGACCACGTCTTCACCGACGCCGCCGAGCAGCTCCGTGCCGCCGGTCTGCCGCTGCTCGGCTACGCCGACACCGACTACGGTCGGCGGTCGCACGCCGCCGTGGTGAACGACGTCCTGACCTACCGCCAGCGGCACGGCATCACCGGCGTCTACCTCGACCAGGTGTCCACCCAGCCGGGCGCCCTGCCGCACTACCGCCGCCTCGCCACCGCGGCCCGGGCCGCCGGGTGCTCCACGGTGGTGTTCGGACACGGCGACCACCCCGACCCGGGGTACGCCGAGGTGGGGCTCGCCGACCTGCTGGTCACCTTCGAAGGGGACTGGACGGCCTACCAGTCGCTCACCCTGCCGCTCTGGACCGGCCGGCACGCCGCCGCCCGGTTCTGCCACCTGGTCTACGACGTGCCCGCCGAGCGGGCCCGCGAGGCCACCGCACTGATCGCCGCCCGCCGGGCCGGCGCGGGCTGCGCGGTCCCGGGCGCCGGGGACAACCCCTGGAGCACCCTGCCGCACGACCTGACCGCCCCCGACCTGGCGTCGCCGGCGTGACGGTCCCGGCCGCGCACGGCCGACCCGGCACCACCGGACCGGCCGCCCGACCGACCACCGGACCGGCAGTCAGCGGATCGCCGACTGCCGCCCGGCCCGCACACCCACCGATCGCCACCGACCCGCCCGTTGCCGAACGGACCTGACCAGACCCGGAGTTCGAGCACCGTGACCCGTCGTACCCGGCCGCTCCTGGCCGCCCTCGCCCTCGCCACGGCCCTGCTGGCGACCTCGTGCAGCAGCTCCGGCCCGGATGACGAGGACACCTCCTCGGCCGACGCCACCGGCGCCCAGCCCCCGGCGGCCACCGCCGACCCGGTCCCGGGCAGCCCGACCGCCCCGGACAGCTCGTCGTCGGCCCCCGCCGCCACGGCGGCCACCACCCCGCCCGCGCCCGGCACCGCCACCACCGCACCGGGCACCCCGACCGGCACCACCCCGGGCACGCCGGGCACCCCGACGGGCAAGCCCGGCACCACCCCGGGCACCACCCCGGGCACCGCACCGGGGACGCCGCCCGGCCCGGGTACGGGCGGCACCGGCGGCACCGGCACGCCGAACGGCACCTCGAACGGCACCCGTTGGCAGCCCACCCCCGGCCTCGCCTGGCAGTGGCTGCTCGGAGGCGGCGTCGACCAGTCCGTCGACGTCCCCGTCTACGACATCGACGGCTTCGAGAC
>NZ_JBHXKE010000026.1:21301-57753 GCF_042722765.1 Kitasatospora sp. NPDC058406 | reverse complement strand
ACCCCCCCACACCCGCCCGCCCCCGCCCCCCCCCCCCCCGTCCCCCCGGGGCGGGGCCCCGGGGGGGGGGGGGCGGGCCCCCCCCCCCCACGCCGCCCCGACGGCCCCCGGCGGGCGGGCGCCGGCGCTCTTCGTGCACGGCCTCGGCGGCTCCGCCGCCAACTGGACGGGGCTCATGGGCCGGCTCTCCGACCTCGTCGACGGCGAGGCCGTGGACCTCCCCGGCTTCGGCGAATCCGCCCCGCCCCGCGACGGCGACCTCTCCCTGTCCGGCCACGTCCGCGCGGTCATCGGCTACCTGGAGGCGTCCGGCCGCGGCCCGGTCCACCTCTTCGGCAACTCGCTCGGCGGCGCGGTCTCCGTCCGGCTCGCGGCCCTGCGCCCGGACCTCGTCCGCAGCCTCACCCTGATCTCGCCGGCCCTGCCCGAACTGCCCCCGCAGCGCACCGCCTGGCCGACCGCCCTGCTCGCCGTGCCCGGCCTCCCCGCGCTGCTGCGCCGGCGGCCGTCCGACGGGCGGGGACCCGAGGCGGTCACCGAGGGCGTGCTCGGGCTGGTCTACGGCGACCCCGACGCCCTGTCCCCGGAGGTCCGGGCCGAGGCGGTGGCCCAGTACCGGCGGCGGCTGGAGCTGCCGTACGCGACGCGGGCGCTGGTCGGCTCGGTGCGGGGCATCGCCTCCGCCTACACCGAGCGGGGCGACCAGGCGCTGTGGCGGCAGGCCGCGCAGGTGAAGGTGCCCGTGCTGCTGGTGTACGGGCTGCGCGACAAGCTGGTCTCGTACCGCTCGGCGCGCCGGGCCTGCGCGGTCTTCGCGGACCAGCGGCTGCTGGTGCTGCCGGACTCCGGGCACGTCGCGATGATGGAGCACCCCGGCGTCGTCGCCCGGGCCGTGCGGGAGCTGCTGGAGCGGGCCGCCTGACGGGGCGGGTCGAACGGGTCGAGGGCCGAACGGATCGAACCGGCCGAAGGGGCGGCGCGGGCCGAACGGATCGAACGGATCGAACGGAACACGACCGATACCCCTTGATCGGCAGCCGTTAACGCCCCGATCGGGAAGTGGTCACTCCGGTTCACTCGTTCAGGTGGCAACCAGGCATGTGACCGATGGATTGCCGTAAGCCGGTCCTACCTTTCTGCTGTCGGACCGAACAGGTGTGGGGGAGTCGCGGCCGCCGGAGAACCCGGAGGGCGGCCGCGCGAGGGTGACCGGGGGCCGGGGGACGGCCGCCGGTACCGGGCCGCGGTGTCTCCGGCGGGCCGACTCCTCCGCCCCGGGCCGCCCGCGTCGGACGCGGGCCGGCCGGCGCCGGCCAAGCCGCTCAGCAATCCGTCGATCCGCTCTGCCCCGGAGGTCTCCCGTGCGCGTTGCTCTGCTCACCGAGGGTGTGCGTCCGCGCGCCGGCAGTGGCGCCGGCGGGTGGTGCGACCGGCTGGTGGAGGGTCTGCGCGAGCACGACTTCGAGTGGTACGTGGCGGCCGGGACCGCCGGTCCGGGCGCCGGTGAGGACCCGCACGGCCGGTGGAGCGGCGTGCACGAGCAGGCCCTCCGGGGGCGCCGCCGGACCGGCCGCGCGCCCGGCGCGCTCCGCGGACGCCAGTACGCCCGCGCCTACGAGCAGCTCGTCCGGGCCCTGCTGAGGCCGGACGAGCGGTCCTCCTTCGGTGCCGGCCTGTACCGGCTGGCGGGGCTCGCCCGCGAGGACGGCGGGTTGCCGGCCTTCCTCGTCTCCGCCCGGGCCCGGGGCGTCCTGGAGCGGGTCTGGCGTTCGCCCGGCGCCGACACCTCCGCCGGGCAGCCGCTGGTCCGCGACGTCCTGGTCGCCGCCGACCTGCTCGAACAGTGCCTGCGACCGCTCGCCGCCCCCTGGTACGGCACCGGGCCGGGCGGGATCGGCGCCGCCGACCTCTGCCACGTGGTCGGCGGCGGCCCGGCCGCCCTGCCGGCGCTGGTGGCCAAGCAGCTGCACGGGGTGCCGTTCGTGGTCACCGAGCACGGCCTGCACCTGCGCGAGCAGTACCTCGGGTACCGGGAGGCGCCGTACCTCCGGCCGGTCCGGGCGCTCCTGCTCGCCTTCTTCCGGGCGCTCGCCGAGGAGACCTACCGGCAGGCCGCGGTGCTCACCCCCGGCAGTGCCCACGACCGGCGCTGGCAGCTGCGCTGCGGGGCCGACCCGGAGCGGACCCGGGTGGTGTACGAGGGCACCCCGGCCGTGGACCGGCCCGCCGCGGGCCCGGAGCCGGAGCGGCCCACCCTGGTCTGGGCCGGGGCCCTGGAACCCGGCCGGGGCCCCGAACTGGCCCTGCACGCCTTCGCCCTGGTCCGGGCCGACCTTCCGCAGGCGCGGCTGGTCGTGCACGGTGAGGAGGCCGTCCCCGGCTACCGGGCGCACTGCGAGGCCGTCGCCGCACGGCTCGGGGTGGCCGAGGCGGTCGACTTCGCCGGCCGGCCCCGGTCCGCCGCCCGGGCCTGGGCGGACGGCTCCGTGGTCCTCTTCTCGGCGCTCTCCCAGCGTGGCCCCCGGCTGCTGGCCGACGCGATGCTGAGCGGGCGGGCCGTGGTCTCGACCGATGTCGGCGTGGCCCGCGAGGTGGTGGGGCCGACCGGGCTGCTGGTCCCGCCGCGCGACCCGCGCGCGCTGGCCGGTGCCTGCCTGGCCCTGCTGCGGGACGGGGAGCGCCGGGCCCGACTCGGCCTGGCCGGCCGGTTACGGGCGCAGGAACGCTTCGCCGTCGAGCCGGTGGTCGGGGCCTTCCGGGAGATCTACCTGGAGCTGGTCTCCCAGTGGCCGGCCTACCCGGCCGCCGACGGGGCGCCCGGTGCTCCGGGCGGTCCCCGGCCCCGGCCGTTCGCCCGGCCCGCCGAGTACTGGCTCACCGGCCGGGGTGGCGGCGCCGGGGCGGGTGGTGACGCGGTGGTGGGAGCGGCGGGCGACCGTGCGGGCACCGGGCCGGCGGGCGGAGGGTGCGCCGATCTCGGGGCGAGGGATGTCGGGGCGAGGGATGTCGGGGCGACGGATCTCGGGGCGGCGGATGTCGGGTCCGCGGGTGCGGGAAGCCGGGCGGCCGGGCCCGGGACCGAGGGGACCCCGGCGGCCGAGGGCGTCGGTGAGGCGTCCGGCCGGCCCGGTGCGCTCGCGGAGGCGGTCTGATGACGGCCGGTGCAGGAGCGTCCGTGGGGGTGGACGGGGGAGCCCGCCCGGGGGGTGCGGCCGGTCCCGCCGCGCACCCGGTGGGCGTCCGGATCCCCGGCGCCTCCGGGGATCCGGTCCGGGAGGTGATGGCGGAGCACCGGGAGCTCTGCGAGCGCGCCGTCGATCCGCTGGAGATCGCCGCCGGGCTGGAGGAGGCCGGACTCGGCCCGGCGGACGCCGCCCGGTGCCGGCACGCGGACCTGTTCGCGCTCGCCGAGGAGCTGTACGCCCGGGTGCCGCGCCGCGCGCCCCCGTCGGTCGGGGCCGTACCCGGGGAGAGCCGGCAGCGGCGTTGGGTCGTGGCGCTCCGGACGGCGGTGCTGGCGGCGCTTCCGTGCGCGGCCGCCGCCGGGCTCGGTGGCGGCCGGCCCGTCCTGCTGGCTGCGGCCGTCCCGCTGGCGCTCGTCCCGGCCGCTTCCGGCGCGCCCGGTGCGGACGGGCCGGCCAGGGCCCCCGGGTGGTCCGTGGCGATCCCGTTCGCGGGCCGGTCCGGTCCGGCCGGTGCCGAGGGCCCCGCCGACCCGGGCCACCCCGGGGACCGCGACGACTCCCGTGGCGTCGGTGGCGGGGAGCGGCCGGTCGCCGGGCCCGGGGAGAAGGCCGGTCCGGTCGTCCCGGGTGCCGCGCGGGTGGTCCACGGCCGGCTGTGGTGGTGGCAGGCGGTGCACGGCGCAGGGGTGGCCGGGCTGTTGCTGGCGCCGCCGGCGCTGACGGCCGGTGGCCCGGGGGACCGACGGGTGACGACGGCGCTGGTGCTCGCGGCCGCGCTGTCGGCCGGGTCGGCCGAGTGGTCCGCGCGCTGGTTCCGCCGCGTCGGGCGGGGCCACCTGGGGACGGCGGTGACGCTGGCCGAGTTCCGGGCCCGGATGCGGCCGGTGCTCCCGGCGGCGCTGGCCCTGCACCTGGCGGTGCTGTCCGTGCTGACCTTCGCGGCGCTCGCGGTGCTGACCGCGGTGGCGCCGCGTCCGGGGCCTGGGCACGGCGGCCTGCTGCACCTGGTGGCCGAGCGGGCCGACCCGGGGCAGTGGGCGGGCCAGGGGGTGCTGGGTCTGCTGCTGGTGCTGCCCGCCCTGCTGGCGCGCTGCGGCCGGACCGGGGTCGCGGCGCTCGGCGCACTGGCCGGGGCGGTGGCGACGGCGGCTCCGCTCCCACCGGTGGCCGGTCCGGCCGGCGGCGCCGTCGCGCTGGCCCTGCTGGTGTACGCGTGGCCGGTGCTGGGCCGTCCCGATGCGCACCGCTGACCGCCGGGCCGGACCGGGCCCGGCCGGTGTGCGGCCGGTTCCGCCACCCGCCCGGCGCGCCCGTCCCTCCCGCTCCTCCCGCTCCTCCTGTTCCGCCGTTCCGTTCGACATCCCGTTGTTCACTAGGACCCGCCAGGCCGTACCCGGTCTGGCTTCGTGGAAGGAAGCCCCCCGATGAGGGTGCTGCTGCTGGGCGCCGACGGCTTCATCGGCCGTCGGGTCACCGATCGTCTGCTCGTGGATCCGGAGTTGCAGGTGACGGTGCTCGGTCGGCGTGACTCCGCCGACATCCGCTTCGACCTGACCACCGGCAGCCCGGGTGCGCTGGCCCGGTTCCTGGACGCGGTCGTGCCGCAGGTGGTGATCAACTGCGCGGGTGCCACCTACGGCAGTTCGCGCACGCTGATCCGGGCCAACACGCTGGCCGTGGCCACCGTCTGCGAGGCGATCCGGCGCAGCCGGGAGCCCGCCCGGCTGGTGCACGTCGGCTCGGCGGCCGAGTACGGGCCGGTGCCGGGAGGGGTGCCGGTCTCGGAGGGCGCCGAGCCGCGCCCGGTCGGCCCGTACGGGGTTTCGAAGCTGGCCGGGACGGAGCTGGTGCTGGCCTCCGGGCTGGACGCGGCGGTGCTGCGGGTGTTCGACGTGGTCGGGCCGGGGTCGCCGACCGCCTCGCTGTTCGGGCGGCTCGCCGAGGGGCTGCGGCGCGCGCTGGAGCGGGAGGAGAACCAGGTGCGGATGCCCGACCTGTCCGGATACCGGGATTTCGTGGACGTCCGGGACGTCGCGCGGGCGATCCAGGCGGCGGCGGTGTCGGCCGCCACGGGGGTGATCAACATCGGCAGCGGGCACGCCGTCCGGGCCCGGGAGGCGGCCCAGCTGCTGGTCCGGGCGTCCGGCTTCGAGGGGGCGATCGTGGAGGAGAACCGGCAGGTCCTGCTGCCCGCGCAGGCCGGTGGGGCGGTGGACCACCTGCCCGGGCACGGTTCCGGTCACCACCTGCCGGGCCACCGCCCGGCGGAGTCCCGGTCGGCCGAGGGGAGGGTGCCGTCGGGGGAGCCGGTGCCGTGGCGGCAGGCGGACGTCCGGACGGCGCGGGACCGTCTCGGCTGGCGGACACAGGTGCCGCTGGAGGAGTCGTTGGGGGACGTCTGGCTGGAGACGGCCTGCCGGGTCTGATCCGTCCGGGTCCGCCGCCGGTCCCGTCCGGGAGGGCCGGGGGAGCCGGGGGGAGGCCGACGGCGCGCCGCCGTCGGCACCTCGCGGCCCGGGCGGGCCGGTTTTCGGCCGCGGGGGCCGCGCGGCCGGCGGTCCCACCATCCGACGCGGGCCGTCTCGCCCATCGGACGAGCTGTCTCGGAATACAGGGGCGGCATGACACTGTTGGCGTAGCAGAGCCACCTCGGTGGCGGAGCAACAAGCCACAAGAGGTTGGCCCCGGCCACCTGAGATGACGACCATCGGAGTCCCCGTGTCGCTGCCACCCCTGGTCGAGCCGGCCGACGAGCTCACCGTTGACGAAGTCCGCAGGTACTCCCGCCACCTGATCATCCCCGACGTGGGCATGGCCGGGCAGAAGCGCCTGAAGAACGCCAAGGTGCTGTGCGTCGGCGCCGGCGGTCTGGGCTCGCCCGCGCTGATGTATCTGGCCGCCGCCGGTGTCGGCACGCTCGGAATCGTCGAGTTCGACGTGGTCGACGAGTCGAACCTGCAGCGTCAGATCATCCACGGCCAGTCGGACATCGGCCGTTCCAAGGGCGAGTCGGCACGGGACTCGGTCAAGGAGATCAACCCCTACATCGACGTGATCCTCCACGAGGAGCGCCTCGACAACTCCAACGTGCTGGAGATCTTCTCCGGCTACGACCTGATCGTCGACGGCACCGACAACTTCGCCACCCGCTACCTGGTGAACGACGCCGCGGTGCTGCTCGGCAAGCCGTACGTGTGGGGTTCGATCTACCGCTTCGACGGCCAGGCGAGCGTGTTCTGGGCCGAGCACGGCCCCTGCTACCGCTGCCTCTACCCGGAGGCCCCGCCGCCGGGCATGGTTCCGTCCTGCGCCGAGGGCGGCGTGCTGGGCGTGCTCTGCGCGTCGATCGGCTCGATCCAGGTCACCGAGGCCATCAAGCTGCTGGCCGGGGTCGGCGACCCGCTGGTCGGCCGTCTGATGATCTACGACGCCCTGGAGATGAACTACCGCCAGGTGAAGGTCCGCAAGGACCCGGGCTGCGCGGTCTGCGGCGAGAACCCGACCGTCACCGAGCTGATCGACTACGAGGCCTTCTGCGGCGTCGTGTCGGAGGAGGCCCAGGAGGCCGCCGCCGGTTCGACGATCACCTCGAAGCAGCTCAAGCAGTGGCAGGACGACCAGGAGGACATCTACCTGATCGACGTCCGCGAGCCCGGCGAGTACGAGATCGTCAGCATCCCCGGTGCCGTGCTGATCCCGAAGAACGAGTTCCTGATGGGCAACGCGCTGGAGCAGCTGCCGCAGGACCGGAAGATCGTGCTGCACTGCAAGTCGGGCGTCCGCTCGGCCGAGGTGCTGGCCGTGGTGAAGTCGGCCGGCTTCGCCAACGCCGTCCACCTGGGCGGCGGCGTGCTGGGCTGGGTGAACCAGATCGAGCCGCACAAGCCGGTGTACTGACCGAGACCGTGGAAGGGCCCGCTCCGGCGGGCCCTTTCGCGTACCCGGGCCCGCGCCCGGTCGCCCGGGTCCCGCCGGCTGCGCGGGCCACCCGGTTCGCGCCGGTCGGCCGGGTTACAGCGCGCCCTTGCGCTGGAGCACGTTGTAGGAGATCCAGCCGGGGAGCACCGGCAGCCAGAAGGTGAGCGCCCGGTAGAGGAAGACCGCCGGGGTGGCGACGGTCGGCGGCACGTCGGCCACCGTGAGCGCACCGATCAGCGCGAACTCGACCGGGCCGATGCCGCCGGGGGTCGGGATGGCGGAGCCCGCCGCGTTGGCGGTCAGGAAGACCACGGCCACCGCGGAGAAGGAGATCGAGCCGCCGAAGGCCTGTACCGAGGCGTCCAGACAGGCGGTGAAGGAGAGCGTCAGCAGCAGGATGCCGCCGAAGCCGCTGACCAGCTTGCTGGGCGTCTGCATCAGGTCGAGCATCCGCGGGACCACGCCGAAGAACAGCGAGCGCAGCCGGTTCAGCACGAACCGCCTCAGCGGCGCGACCGCCGCGACCACCAGGGCCAGCACGGCGGCGGTCAGCACGCCGATGATCACCGCTCGGGAGGCCGAGAGGTCGCCGTTGGTCTGGCTGCCGGTGATCAGACCGAAGCTGAAGAGCAGCAGCAGGTGCCCGGCCAGGCCGGCCAGCTGGGAGGCGCCGACCGACGCGACCGCCTGGCCGGAGCGGATGCCCGCCTTCTGCAGGTAGCGGGTGTTCAGCGCGATGCCGCCGATCGCCGCCGGGGCGACCAGCTTGACGAAGGACCCGGCGAGCTGGGCGGCCACCGTGCGGCGGAACGGCAGCTTCTCCGGGACGAAGCCGGTCAGGCTCATCGAGGCGGCGATGTACGAGAAGGCCGCCGCGGCGAGGGCCACCGCCGCCCAGGCCCAGTCCATCTGGGAGAGCTTGAGCTGCGCCGGCTTGATGGTGGTCAGCGCGAGGTACGCGGCGAAGGTGAGCGCGATCACCATGATCAGGGTCTTCGGCTTGAGCCGCTCCAGCTTGGCCGGCTCCATCGGCGCCTCGGGGGCGATCTGCAGGATCTGGCCGCGGATCCGGCTGAGCAGGTCCTCGCCGGCCAGCGCGATGTCCTCTTCGGCCTGCTGCTGGGTGCGCGCCCCGGCGGCGACCTGCTCCAGCGCCCTGGCCTGGGCGGCGGCCTTCCGTTCCTTGCTGAGCCGCTTCAGGTCGACGCGGGTGGAGCGGCTCATGCCGACCGGCTGGAGCAGCGGCAGCGCCTGGGCGACCCGGTCGGCGCCGAGCACCGCGTTGGCGGTGGCGACCGTCCGCTCCGGGCCGATCCGCAGCGCGAACGTGGTGAGCAGCTGGGCGACGTCGATGCGCAGCGTCAGGTCGGTGGCGGCGATGTCCCCGCCGGAGAGGTTGACCAGGCAGGCCGTCTTCTCGTCGGTCACCAGCATCGACTCGCCGGTGAGCCGGCGGTGGGCGATCCGGCGCTCGTGCAGGGCGGCGACCGACTCCCACAGCGAGGCCATCACCCGGTCGGTGATCTCGTCGTCGGAGAGGTCGTCCAGGGTGCGGCCCTCGACGTTCTCGTAGACCAGGATCGCGGCGTCCGGGCCGAGCTCGGAGGTGGCGACCAGCTGCGGGGCCCGGGCACCCGAGGCGGCGGCCGCGTACGCGATCAGCGCCTCCTGCTCCAGCGCCTGGCGCAGCGACTGGGGGCTGCGCCGGACGGCGACCGAACGCAGCCGCAGCCGTCGCCAGGCCCGGTAGAAGAAGCCGGAGGCCTGCTGTTCGCGGTCGACGATGTGGACGTCCAGCGGCGGGCCGCTCTGCTGGGCCACGAGGTAGCGGCGGGTGCCGCCGGGGGCGTCCGGGGCGCGGTGGGCGCTGGCCGGGGTGAAGCCGACCTTGCGCAGACCGATCATCAGGTGCTGGCCGGTGGGCCGGATGTTCGGCGAGCCGATCGCGTACAGGGTGCCGTAGGCGACGGACCAGCCGATCAGCACGGTGAGCAGCAGGGAGAGCGGGGTGGTGTAGCCGCCGAGCAGTTCGGTGATGCCGCTGAAGATCACCACGACCCAGAGGGCGACCCGCCAGCGCGGGCGGCTCGACATGCCGACGGCCGTCATGTAGGCGATCACCGGGGCGAGGTAGCCGTGCACCGGGTCGGTCAGGGTGCCGTTGGAGTCCAGCGGGAGGCGGGTGAGGGCGTCCCTGATGTGGTCGGAGGCACCCTCGGCGACCCACCAGTCGATGCCCAGGGAGACGCCGTAGGCGAGCACCGAGGCGAGGACGCCGTCGGCGACCCGCAGGCCGTCGCGTTTGATCAGCCGTTCGACCGCGAAGGCGAGCGGGACGGCCAGGACGGCGACGCTGGAGACCAGGCCGGTGATGGTGGCGAGGACCGGGGAGAAGCGGGGGGCGTTGGAGGCGATGTCCAGTTCGATGCCGGTGGTGGTCGAGGTCGCCACACCGGCGAGCACGAAGACCGCGACCAGGCCGAGCACGCCGGCCAGGAAGCGGATCAGGTCGGAGGGGCGGTGGGCGCGGGCGGCGAGCAGGGGCTCGTCGACGTCCAGGTGCGGCGGGTCGTCCAGCGGGTCGGGTCCGCCCGGGCCGAGACCGTCGGTCCCGGTCGCGGCGGGTTCCGACCCGGCTCCGAGCCCGGCTCCTGCGTCGGGCGCGGGCGAGGACTCCGGCGCGGGCAGCTGGGCCGGGAGGCCGGCGGCCGTCCCGGCCCCCGTCTCCGTTCCCGTCTCCGTCCCGGGGCCGGTCGGCCGTGGGGTCTTGATCGTCCGGTCCTTGATCAGGGAGACTGCCGGCGACGGCTCGGTGGCGGACCCGCCGCCGGGACCTGCGGGCACGGCTGGGGAGGACTCGTCGGAGCCCTCGTCCACACTCACGTCGGCCGTCCCGGTCATCTGGTCTTGTCCTCGTATCACCACTCACCGCCCCGAAGATGGTGGCATGCCGCGGCGTCCCGCGCTGGACAGGGGCCGGATCGGGCGCGGCGGATCGTTCGTACGGGCCCCCGGGTCCGGCGGGATGCGGAAGAATGCCGCAGGTGACGGACGCCCACGACGACGGTGAGCGCGGAGAGCTGCCACCCTTCGCCGAACTGGTGCTCGACCTGGCCGAGCGGATTCCACCCGGCAGGGTGATGACCTACGGGGACATCGCCGAGTACCTCGGTCAGGGCGGCCCGCGCCAGGTCGGCCGGGTGCTCGCCCTGTACGGCGGCGCCGTGCCCTGGTGGCGGGTGATCCGCGCCGACGGCCGCTTCCTGCCCGGCCACGAGCACCGCGCGCTCGCCCGCTACGCCGAGGAGGGCACCCCGCTGCGCGAGCTCGCCGACCCGCCCCGGGTCGACCTCGGGCGGGCCCGCTGGGACGGCGAACCGGCCGGGGAGTGACCGCACGCCGGGTCCGGCCCGGTAGCGCGGAGGCGGTCCCGTTCCCCGCCGGCCATGTGGGACGAAACCCGTGCGCGGACGGGAATGACGGGGCAGGATCGTAGGCTCGATACGGCGGGCCCCTCGGCGGGCCCGCCCGCCGTTGCCCGAAGTACGACCCCCAGGACGTCCGTGAGCTCCCCCTATCGACTGGTGCGCAGCCCCCTCGTGCCGCCCGCCCCGCCCGTGCTGGACGACTACCAGCGCGCCGTGGCCGAGCACACGGGTGGCCCGCTGCTGGTGCTCGCAGGACCGGGGACGGGCAAGACCACGACCCTGGTGGAGGCCGTCGCCCGGCGCATCGAGCGCGGCACCGACCCCGACCGGATCCTCGTGCTCACCTTCAGCCGCAGGGCGGCGATGGAGCTGCGCGACCGGATGGCCGGCCGGCTCGGCGTCACCACGGCCGGTGCCGGGGCCGCCGCCCCGCAGGCCACCACCTTCCACTCCTTCTGTTACGCCCTGCTCCGCGCCCACCAGGACCCGGCGGACTACGCCGAGCCGGTGCGCCTGCTCTCCGGCCCGGAACAGGACGTCATGGTCCGCGAGCTGCTCGCCGGCGGCGCCGAGGACTCCCGGCTCGGCAGGTCGCGGATCGGCTGGCCGCTCGACCTGCGCGCCTGCCTCACCACCCGCGGTTTCGCCGACGAGGTCCGCGCCGTCCTCGCCCGCAGCCGCGAGCTGGGGCTCGGCGAGGCCGAGCTGGCCCGGTTCGCCGAGGGCGTCCGGCGCCCCGACTGGGCCGCCGCCGCCCACTTCCTCGCCGAGTACCTCGACGTCCTCGACCTGCGCGGTGTCCTCGACTACGCCGAGCTCGTCCACCGCGCCGTGCTGCTCGCCGAACGCCCCGAGGTCGAGGAGCGGCTGCGGGACCGCTACGACGCCGTCTTCGTCGACGAGTACCAGGACACCGACCCCGCCCAGGTCCGGCTGCTGCGCCGGCTGGCCGGCGGCGGGCGGGAACTGGTCGCCGTCGGCGACCCCGACCAGTCCATCTACGCGTTCCGCGGCGCCGACATCAACGGCATCCTGGAGTTCCCGCAGACCTTCCGGCACGCCGACGGCCGCCCCGCCGACGTCAAGGTGCTCCGGGTGTCCCGCCGCTCCGGTGCCGTCCTGCTCTCCGCCGCCCGCGAACTCACCCGCCGGATGCCGATGGGCCGGCTGCCCGCCGACAAGCTCGCCCAGCACCGCACCCTGCTGCCCGCCCGCGAGGGCGGCCGGGTCGAGGTCTACACCTACCCCACCCCCGGTACCGAGCTGGACTCCGTCGCCGACCTGCTGCGCCGCGCCCACCTGGAGGACGGCGTGCCGTGGGGCGAGATGGCGGTCCTGGTGCGGGCCGGTGCCCGCTCCATCCCCGGCGTCCGGCGGGCACTCGGCGCGGCCGGCGTCCCGTTGGAGATCGACGGCGACGACCTGCCGCTGCGCGAGGAGCCGGCCGTCGCCCAGCTGCTGCTCGCCCTGCGGGTCTGCGCCGAGCAGGCCGTCCGGGACCGGCACGACCCCGGGGCACCCGATCCGCTGACCACCGACCTCGCGCACACCCTGCTCACGGGGCCGCTCGGCGGCCTCGACGGCGCCGACCTGCGCCGGCTCGGCCGTGTCCTGCGCGAGGAGGAGCGGGCCGCGCTGCGTGCCGAGGCGCGGCGCGTCGAGACCGCCGCCGAGAACGTCGCCGTGGCCGGGACGGAGGCCGGCGCCGAGCCTGGGTCCGCCGCGGCCGGGACGGGCGCCGAGCCGGGGGCCGTCGGGTTCGCCGGCCCGTCCGCGTCCGCCGCCGTGAGCCGTCCCGCGGCCGTGCCGCGCCCGGCCGGCGAGCTGATCCGCGAGGCCCTCGCCGAACCCGAGCAGCTCGTCGTCCTCGACGCCCCCTACGCCCGCCGCGCCCACGACCTCGGCACCCTGCTGCGCAAGGTCCGCGAACGCCTGGCCGGCGGCTGCACCGCCGAGGAGGCCCTCTGGGAGCTGTGGGACGGCTCCCGCCGCTGGCGTGAACGCCTGGAGCGGGCCGCCCTGCGCGGCGGCGGCGCCGGCCGCAACGCCGACCGCGACCTCGACGCCCTCTGCGCCCTCTTCGAGACCGCGGCCCGCGCCGAGGAACAGGTCACCGGCCACCGCGGCGCCCTCGACCTGCTCGCCGAGCTGGAGGCGCAGGACATCGCCGCCGACACCCTCACCGTGCGGGCCGTCCGCCCCGAGGCGGTCCGGCTGATGACCGCCCACCGCTCCAAGGGCCTGGAGTGGCGGCTGGTCGTCGTCGCCGGCGTCCAGGACGGCCTCTGGCCCGACCTGCGCCGCCGCGGCTCGCTGCTGGAGGCCGACCGGATCGGCCGTGACGGCCTCGCCGAGCCGCTCACCCCGGCCGCCCTGCTCGCCGAGGAGCGCCGGCTCTTCTACGTCGCCGCCACCCGGGCCAAGGAGCGGCTGGTCGTCACCGCCGTCAAGGCGCCCGCCGACGACGGCGACCAGCCCTCCCGGTTCCTGCGCGAGCTCTACCGCGAGGACGTCGACCCCCGGACCGGCCGGGTCGTCCGCCGTACCCCTCCGGTGACCGTCGAGGACGTCACCCACCGCCCGCGCCGTCCGCTCTCCGTCGCCGCGCTGGTCGCCGAACTGCGCGCGGTCACCGTCGACCCCGCCCGCTCGCCCGAGCTGCGCCGGGCCGCCGCCGAACGGCTCGCCACCCTCGCCCTCGCCACCGACGAGGAGGACCGGCCGCTCGTCCCCGCCGCCCGGCCCGACGCGTGGTGGGGCCTGGACGACGCCACCGCCGCCCCCGACCCGCTGCGCGACGCCGACCTGCCGATCCGGCTCTCCGGCAGCGGCCTGGAGCAGCTGGAGAACTGCTCGCTCCAGTGGTTCCTCGACAAGGAGGTCAAGGCGCGCGGCTCCTCCTCCGCCGCGCAGGGCTTCGGCAACGTCGTGCACGCCCTCGCCGACGAGGTCGGCTCCGGACGCTCCCCCGCCGACCTGGCCGTCCTGATGGAGCGCCTGGACACCGTCTGGGACGCGCTGGCCTTCGACGCGCCGTGGAAGTCCCAGCAGGAGAAGACCGAGGCCCGCGCCGCCCTGGAACGCTTCCTCACCTGGCACGTGATGGGCCGGGGCCGCGACGTCGTCGCGACCGAGCACGGCTTCGACGTCACGCTCGACGCGGGCGGGGTCCGGGTGCGGATCCGCGGCTCGATGGACCGGGTCGAGAAGGACGAGGCCGGGCGCGCCTACGTGGTCGACTTCAAGACGGGCAAGGAGGCGCCCACCGACAAGTCGCTGCCCGACCACAAGCAGCTCGCCGTCTACCAGCTCGCCGTCCGGGCCGGTGCGCTCAACGAGCTGCCCGGCTTCGACGGCCGGGCCCCGGAGGCCGGCGGCGCCGAGCTGGTCCAGCTGCGCAAGCCCGACAAGGCCGTACCGGACGCGCCCAAGGTGCAGCGGCAGGAGCCGCCCGAGGGCGAACCGTGGGTCGAGAACCTGCTCGCCGACGCGGCCGGGAGGATCCTCGCCGAACGGTTCGTCCCGCAGACCGGGGCGGGCTGCGACCGCTGTTCCTTCCGCCGCAGCTGCTCCGCCCAGCGCGACGGTGCCCAGATCGTGGAGTAGCCGGAACGAGGAGGGGCGCGGGCCGGCGCGGTGGCCCGGGCCTTCGGGCGTCCCCGGCCCGTGCGACGAAGGGCGGGCGGGGCCCGGTGCGGCAGTGAGGGTCGCCACAGCGGCCCTCCCGCACGGCCCGACCTGTCCGTACCCCCCGTTACCGTTACGAGGTGACCGCCGTGCTCAGCCACCCCGACCAGCTCAAGGAGCTGCTGGGCATCCCCTTCAACCGGGAACAGATGGCGGCCATCGGCGCCCCCCTCCAGCCGGCCGTCATCGTCGCCGGCGCCGGCTCCGGCAAGACCACCGTGATGGCCGCCCGCGTCGTCTGGCTGGTCGGCTCCGGCGCCGTCCGCCCCGAGGAGGTGCTCGGCCTCACCTTCACCAACAAGGCCGCCGGTGAGCTCGCCGAACGCGTCCGCACCGCCCTGCTGCGCCTCGGCGGGCCGGGGGTGTCCTCGGCCGACGGGTGGGAGCGGGCTCCGGACCCCGGCGAGGAACCGCTCGGCGAACCCGAGATCTCGACCTACCACGCCTTCGCCGGCCGCCTCCTCAAGGAGCACGGCCTGCGGATCGGCATCGAACCCGACGTCCGCCTGCTCGCCGACGCCACCCGGTTCCAGCTCGCCGCCAAGGTGCTGCGCACCGCCCGCGGCCCCTTCCCGGCCCTCACCGGCACCTTCGCCAACCTCGTCGCCGACCTCATCGCGCTGGACGGCGAACTCGCCGAGCACCTCGTCGACCCCGACACCCTGCGCGCCTTCGACGAGGAACTGCTCGACACCCTCGCCACCGCCAGGCTCACCAACGACGACCTGCGGGCCGTCCCCACCGCCGCCCGGGCCCGCCTGGAACTGCTCCGCCTGGTCGAGGACTACCGGCGCCGCAAGGCCACCGCCGGGCTGATGGACTTCGGCGACCAGATCGCCGCCGCCGCCCGGCTCGCCCAGCAGCGCCCCGAGGTCGGCGCCCTGCTGCGCGGCCAGTTCCGGGTGGTCCTGCTCGACGAGTACCAGGACACCTCGGTCGCCCAGCGGCTCATGCTCGCCGGTCTCTTCGGCGCGGGCCCGGACGGCCGCCCGTCCGGACACCCGGTCACCGCCGTCGGCGACCCCTGCCAGGCCATCTACGGCTGGCGCGGCGCCTCCGTCGCCAACCTCGACGAGTTCCCCCGGCACTTCCCCCGGGCCGACGGCGCCCCGGCGGACCGGTACGCGCTCAGCGAGAACCGCCGCAGCGGCGGGCGGCTGCTCGCCTTCGCCAACCGGCTGGCCGCGCCGCTGCGCGCGATGCACGAGGGCGTCGAGGCGCTGCGCCCGGCCCCCGGCGCCGAGCACGACGGCTTCGTGCGGGCCGCGCTGCTGCCCACCCACGCCGAGGAGATCGACTGGCTGGCCGACTCGGTCGCCCACCTCGTGCGCACCGGCACCGCGCCCGGCCGGATCGCGGTGCTCTGCCGCGGCGGCGCGGCCTTCCCCGACATCCACGCCGCGCTGGTCGCCCGCGACGTGCCGGTCGAGGTGGTCGGCCTCGGCGGGCTGCTCCACCTGCCCGAGGTCGCGGACCTGGTCGCGGTCTGCGAGGTGCTCCAGGACCCCACCGCCAACGCCGCCCTGGTCCGGCTGCTGATCGGCCCGCGCTGGCGGATCGGCCCGCGCGACCTCGCCCTGCTCGGCCGGCGCGCCGCCGACCTGGTCCGCACCGCCCGGCCCGACGGCGTCGAACCGCTGGCCGCCGCCGTCGCCGAGACCGACCCCACCGAGGTGGTCTCGCTGGCCGACGCGCTGGAGACCTTCCTCGACCGCGACCAGCCCGACGAACTGCCGTTCTCGCCCGAGGCCCGGGTGCGTTTCGCCCGGCTCGCCCGCGAACTGCGCGACCTGCGCCGCTCGCTGGCGGAGCCGCTGATGGACGTGCTGCACCGGGTCCTCGCCGCGACCGGCCTGGAGGTCGAACTCGCGGCCTCGCCGCAGGCGCTGGCCGCCCGCCGCCGGGAGACCCTGCACGCCTTCCTGGACGTCGCCGCCTCCTTCGCCGACCTCGACGGCGACCCGGGCCTGGCCGCCTTCCTCGGCTTCCTGCGCGCCGCCCAGGAGCACGACCGCGGCCTCGACGCCGGCCTCCCCGGCGGCGAGGACACCGTCAAGGTGCTCACCGCGCACAAGTCGAAGGGGCTGGAGTGGGACGTCGTCGCCGTCCCCGGCCTGGTCCGCGGCGCCTTCCCGTCCTCCACCGCGCGCGAGCGCTGGACCAGCACCAAGCGCGTCCTCCCGCACGCCCTGCGCGGCGACGGGGCCACCCTGCCCGACGTGCGCGACGGCTGGACCGGAAAGTCGATGACCGCGTTCAAGGCCGCGCTCGCCGAACACTCCGGCACCGAGGAACTGCGCCTCGGCTACGTGGCCTTCACCCGGCCGCGGGCCCTGCTGCTCGCCTCCGGCCACTGGTGGGGGCCCAGCCAGAAGACCCCGCGCGGCCCGTCCGCCTTCCTGGAGCAGGTGCGCGACCACTGCGAGGAGCCCGGCAACGGCGAGATCGAGCACTGGGCCGAGCAGCCGGCCAAGGGCGCCGAGAACCCGGCGCTGGCCTCGCCCGTCGAACGCCCCTGGCCGCTGCCGCTCGACCCGGCCGCCCAGCACGCCCGCCGCCGGGTCGCCGAGGTGGTGCTCGGGCGGCTCGCCGGGCAGCCCGCCCCCGAACCTGGCCCGATGGCCCCCGAGGACCGCCGCCTGGTCGACTCCTGGGACCGTGATCTGAAGGCGCTGACGGGAGAGTTGGAGCGCTTCCGGCGCGGTGTGCGGGAGGTGCCGCTGCCGGCCTCGCTGTCCGCCACCCAGCTGCTGCGCCTGGCCGCAGACCCGGACGGCTTCGCGCACGACCTGGCCCGGCCGATGCCGCGCCCGCCGCAGCCCGCCGCCCGCCGCGGCACCCGCTTCCACGCCTGGGTGCAGTCCCGGATCGAGCCGCTGATGCTGATCGGGCCGGAGGCGCTGCCCGGCGCCGACGACGACGGCATCGAGGACGAGCGGGACCTGGAGCGGCTCAAGGAGGCGTTCCTGCGCACGCCGTACGCGGACCGGGAGCCGCACCGGGTCGAGGCGCCGTTCCATCTGGTGCTGGCGGGCCGGGTGGTGCGCGGCCGGATCGACGCGGTCTACCGTGACGGTGACGGCGGGTCAGAATTCGGCGGCGCGTCACGCTACGAAGTGGTGGACTGGAAGACGCACCGCGAGGAGACCGCCGATCCGCTCCAACTCGCCGTCTACCGGCTCGCCTGGGCCGAACAGGCCGGCGTTCCCCTGGAGCAGGTCACGGCCTCCTTCCTGTACGTCCGCAGTGGCCGGATCGAACAACCCGCAGGACTTCCCGACCGAAAAGAGTTGGAACGGCTCCTGATCGGGAACAGTGAAGAATGAGTCACGGAGAGCATTCAAGTCATCACGGCATCGGGCGAAACCTGTGCGTAGTGCACGTTTCGCGCCTATTGTGGGGTCGGTAACCGGTCAACCCCCGTGCTCCGGCCGCCAGCGACGCCCGCATTCCCTAACCCTCAGTCATCACCGCAGGTGCCCCCCGGGCATCGGCGTCTTCTGCTGGAGAGACCGAAGTTGAGCGCGACCGGATGGATCAGAGAACGGTTCGCCGGGCCGACCCCGGGAACCGCACCCGGCGCGACCGGCACCTGGCCGAGGACGGCGCTCACGCTGCCGTTCATCGGCATGGCGCTGGTCGTCGTCCTCGACTACTTCACCGACGCCGCCGTCACCGTCGAACCGGCGCTCACCGCCGTCCCCGCCCTGGCCGCCGTGGTCAGCCGGCGCACCTGGTACCCGCTGGCCATCGGCGCCTGCACCGAGGCCGCCGCCTTCCTGATGGCCTTCCACAACGACGTGCTCGGCGAGTCCGTGCACAGCGCCACCGTCTTCGCCATCGTCCTGGTCGCCGCGATCGGGTGGGTCAGCGCCACCCTGCGGCTGCGCCAGGAACAGCTCCTCGCCGACGCCCAGCTGGTCGCCTCGATCGCCCGACGGGTCCTGCTCCGGCCCGTGCCCGAGCGGGTCGGCACCGTCAAGGCGGCCGTCCACTACGAGGCCGCCGCCGCGCACGCCAGGATCGGCGGCGACCTCTACGAGGTCGTCAACACCCGGCACGGCGTCCGGGCCGTGGTCGGTGACGTCCGCGGCAAGGGGCTCGGCGCCGTCGAGACCGCCGCCGCCGTGCTCGGCGCCTTCCGCGAGGCCGCCCACCAGGAGGCCGCCCTCGACCGGGTGGCCGGCTGGCTCGCCGTCAGCCTCGACCGCGCCCTGCACGAGAACGACCACCCGGGCGTGGAGGAGGAGTTCGTCACCCTCGTCCTGATCGGCGTCCGGTCCGACGGCACCGCCGAGATCGTCAACTGCGGCCACCCGGCCCCGCTGCTGCTGCGCGGGACCGAACCGGTACGGCCGCTCGAACTCGCCGAGACGGTGCCCCCGCTCGGCGTCCTCGACCCCGCCGACGTCCGGCCGCCGGTGCACCGCGTCCCGCTGCGCCACGGCGACCGGGTGCTGCTCTTCACCGACGGCGTCATCGAGGCGCGGGACCGGGCCGGCGTCTTCTACCCGCTCGCGGACCGGCTCCCGGTCTGCGCCGACGGACGCCCGGCCGACGTGCTGCGCCGCCTGCACGAGGACGTGGTCCGCCACGTCGGCCGCCAGCTCGGCGACGACGCCGCCATGCTGCTGCTCCAGTACGACCCGCAGCCGGTCGCCGACCGGCCGGACCCGGCCGCGAACGTCCCGCACGTCCCGCACCAGAACGGCCAGCTCTCCCGTCCGGCGGTGGCGGGGCCGGCCGCCCCGGCCCCCGGCGGTCGGTCAGAGTGAGGCCTCCACCACCAGCGGCCGGTGGTCCGAGACCCCGGTGAGCGGAGCGGCTGCCGGGCCGACGGCGGCGCGCGGCACGCCGATCGCCAGCACGTGGTCGAACTGGACCGCCGGCCGGTGCGACGGGTAGGTGGGCGTGCGGGCGAGGTCGTACCAGCCCTGCAGCCGGGCCCGCGGCTCGCGCACCCGGCGCCGGCGGGCGTCGGTGAACTGCGGCCGGGCCCGCCGGGCCGCCCGCAGTTCGCGGACCTTCGCGCGGGGCGCGGTGCGGTCCAGCGCCGCCGCCGAGCCCAGGACGGTGCGCGGCACCGCGCCGATCAGGTTGAAGTCGCCGAGCACCAGGTACGGCTGCGGCAGGTCGGCGATCCAGCGCCGGATCCCGGCGAGCTGCGCCATGTTCCAGCCGGGCACGAACGACAGGTGCGCCGCCACCACGGTGAACGGTCCGTTCCCGCCCTCCAGCACCGCGGCCAGCGCGGCCCGCGGCTCGTCGGGGACGGGGGTGAGCCCGCGGCGTCCGGCCACCCGCAGCGGCAGCCCGAACGGGGCGGGCGCGAACCGGCGGGCCCGCCAGTGCAGCACCGGCAGTCGGGTCAGCAGCGCCGTGCCGTACGCGGGCGGGGCGTCGTCGCCGACCTCGCCCGGCCCGTAGACCTGGATCCCGGCGGGCACCGAGAGGTCGGGCACCCAGCCGGCCACCGGTGCGGGCCGGCCGTGCAGGGCGGCGGCGAACCGCCAGTCGGCCGCGCCCATCGCCTTGGCGGCGACGGCGGCCTGGTCGGTGCCGCCGGACCGGGCCTGGTGCCGGTCCACCTCCTGGAGGGCCAGCACGTCGGCGTCCAGTGCGGCCACCGCCTCCGCCAGCGGCCCGCCGGGGTCGGCCGGGTAGGGGCGGGGGGCGCCGTCCGGGGCGAGGGGCTGACCGTGCAGCAGATTGAAGGTGGCGATGCGCAACTGGCTCACACCGCACGACGGTACCCGCTCGCCGGGGGCCGGTGCGCGGCCCGGTCCCCGGCGGGCGCGGGAGCGGCCGGTACGGCCCCGGCGCGGCTCGGCCGCGGGGGGCTCGGCTTGACCTGCCGGGCATACCCGGTATACATACTCGGTATGTCCATCCGTCACGGCCTGCTCGCCCTGCTCGACCAGGGGCCGCGCTACGGCTACCAGCTGAGAACCGAGTTCGAGGCGCGCACCGGCGCCACCTGGCCGCTCAACGTCGGCCAGGTCTACACCACCCTCGCCCGCCTGGAACGCGACGGACTGGTCGTCCCCGCCGGCGAGGACGACGAAGGGCACCAGTTCTACGCCGTCACCGACGCCGGCCGGGCCGAACTGCACGCCTGGTTCGACAGCCCGGTGCCGCGCACCAACCCGCCCCGCGACGAGCTCGCCATCAAGCTCGCCATGGCCGTCACCGTCCCCGGCGTCGACGTGCCCGCCGTCGTCCAGAGCCAGCGCCGGCACAGCATCAAGGCGCTCCAGGACTACACCCGGCTCAAGGGCCGCGCCCTCGCCGGCGAGAGCCGCCCCACCGCCACCGGCGGGACGGCCGCGACGTACGACGGCACCGGCGCCGACCTGGCCTGGCTGCTCGTCCTCGAACAGCTCATCTTCCAGACCGAGGCCGAGGTCCGCTGGCTCGACCACTGCGAGACCCGGCTCGCCCAGCGCGCCGAGATCGAACAGGCCCGCGCCGCCGAGAACCGGCAGAACGACCCCGCGCCGGCGCCCGCGCCCCGCCGGATCGGACGCCGCCGCACCACGGCCTGAGCCGCCCCGGCGGCCCACCCCGTACGGACCCCGACACCGTACGCACCGACGAACCACCGGCCCGGCCGCACCACACGATGCGGCGGGCCCCACCACAGCAGGGGGAATCGTGTCCCACACCGATCCGACCAGGGACGGCCGCAAGCCCGTCCTGCACCTGGACAACGTCACCCGCGTCCACGGGCAGGGCGCCGGCGAGGTGCGGGCGCTGCGCGGCGTCGACCTCAAGGTCCACCCCGGGGAGTTCGTCGCCGTCATGGGCCCGTCCGGGTCCGGCAAGTCCACCCTGCTCACCCTCGCGGGCGGCCTGGACACCCCCACCGACGGCCAGGTCCTCGTCGAAGGCGTCGCCCTCGGCGGACTCGACCGCAAGCGGCTCGCCGAGGTCCGCCGCCGATCCGTCGGCTACGTCTTCCAGGACTACAACCTGATACCGGCCCTCACCGCCGCCGAGAACATCTCCCTCCCGCGTGAACTCGACGGCCTCTCCGGCCGCGCCGCCCGCCGCGAGGCCCTCGTCGCCCTCGAAGAGCTCGGCATCCCCGAACTCGCCGACCGCTTCCCCGACGACATGTCCGGCGGCCAGCAGCAGCGCGTCGCCATCGCCCGCGCCCTCATCGGCGACCGCCGCCTCGTCCTCGCCGACGAGCCCACCGGCGCCCTCGACTCCACCACCGGCGAGTCGGTCCTCGCCGTCCTGCGCGCCCGCTGCGACGAGGGCGCCGCCGCCATGATGGTCACCCACGAACCCCGGCACGCCGCCTGGGCCGACCGCGTCGTGTTCCTCCGCGACGGCCGCATGGTCGACGAGAGCGTCAGCCAGGACGCCGGCAGCCTCCTCGTCGCCGCCGCCGCCAACGCGAAGGGCCCGGTGGAGCAGTGAAGCTCAGCGCCTGGCGGGTCGCCCTGCGCATCGCCCGCCGTGACGCCCTGCGCGCCAAGGGCCGCAGCGCCCTCGTCGTCGCCATGGTCGCCCTGCCGGTCCTCGGCGTGGCCGGCGCCGACGTCGTCTTCCGCAGCGCCGAACTCGACCCGGGCGAGAAGGTCGTCCGCACCATGGGCCGGTCCGCCGCCGAGATCCGCCTGCTCGAACGCGGCTCCATCGTGCTCCAGCCGCCGGACCCGGAGTCCGACTTCCACCTGGAGAGCGCCGAGGAGGCCAAGAAGGAGAACGGGCAGCCCGTCCACACCCCCGAGCAGAAGCGCAGCCTCGCCACCGAGCCCGGCGAACTCGTCAAGCAGCTCCTGCCGGCCGGCGCCACCCTCGTCCCCGTGCGCCAGGGCCCCTACACCGCCAGCAGCACCCGCGACGGCCTCGTCAACGTCAAGACCGTCGAGGCCGACCTCACCGACCCGGTCTGGCGCGGACGGATCGACCTCGTCGGGGGCCGCGCCCCGAGCGCCGACCACGAGGTCGCCGTCACCCGGGACTTCCTCGACCGCTCCGGGCTGCGGATCGGCGACCGGACCGCCCCGCGCGGCCTCGAAGCCACCCCGTACACCATCACCGGTGTCGCCGAGTACCCCGGCGACCTGCGCACCGCCGCCGTCGTCGCCCGGCCCGGCGCCCTGATCGACCCGCTCGGCAAACTGCCCGGCGCCGATGCGAACCGGGGCCGCGGCTCCTCCTCGGGCTCCGACGACCGCTGGCTGGTCAAGCTCCCCGCCGGCGGCGTCGTCGACTGGGCCAAGGTCCAGGAGCTCAACAAGCACGGATTCACCGTCAGCTCCCGCGCCGTCATGCTCGACCCGCCGGCCCGCTCCGAGGTGCCGTTCTACGACTACCAGGACCGCCGGGGCGGCGGCGCGACCCCGTTCCTCGACAAGACCTCCGTCGTCATCCTCGCCACCGTCGTCGGCATGGCCCTGCTGGAGATCGTGCTCCTCGCGGGCCCCGCCTTCGCCGTCGGTGCCCGGCGCTCCCGGCGGCAGCTCGGCCTGCTCGCCGCCGGCGGCGGTGACCGCGCCAACGTCCGCGCCGTCGTCCTCGGCGGCGGTGTCGTCCTCGGCCTCACCGGCGCGGCCGTCGGCCTCGTCACCGGCATCGGCCTGGTGGCCGCGCTGCGCACCTCCGCGGAGAGCTACGCCGGGGAGCGGTTCGGCCACTTCGACCTGCAGCCGGTCGACCTGTTCGGCATCCTGCTGATCGGCCTGGTCACCGGCCTGCTCGCGGCCGTCGTCCCCGCCGTCCAGGCCTCCCGCCAGGACGTCGTGGCCGCGCTCACCGGCCGCGACAGCCTCAAGCCGCCGAGCCGCAAGCTCGCCCTGCTCGGCCTGGCGATGCTCGGCGCCGGCTCCGCCCTCGCCCTGCTCGGCGCCACCGGCGGCTTCGGCAGCCGCTCGACGGCCGTCCTCGGCGGCTCGGCCGTCGCCGAACTCGGCATGGTCGCCCTCACCCCCTACCTGGTCGGCCTCTTCGGCCGGATCGGCCGCTGGCTGCCGCTCGGCCCCCGCCTCGCCCTGCGCGACTCCGTCCGCCACCGCGGCCGCACCGCCCCCGCGGTCGCCGCCGTGATGGCCGCCGTCGCGGGCTCCGTCGCCGTCGGCATCTACGGCGCCAGCAGCGACGAGCAGCACCGGCGCGAGTACACCGCCGCCGGCCCGGCCAACGCGGTCATCGTCACCAACGGCTGGGGCGCCGCCTCCGACGGCTCGATGCTCCCGCAGCTGCGCGGCGCCGTGCAGGACAACATCCCCGCCCTCGGCGAGCGCGCCGACGTCCGGCGCGTCAACTACAAGGGCGACTGCCGGGCCACCAACGGCTCCTGCGGCCACGTCGGCATCGTCCTGCCCGAGGAACTGCGCTGCCCGGTCTGGGGCAAGCGGTCCGTCATGATCGACGGCGAGGCCGAGCGGCTGCTCCGCGAGGACCCGCGCTGCCGCTCGGCGTACGTCTTCCGCGGCAGCTCCTTCGGGAGCGTCCAGGCCGGCGACGGCAACCTGCTGCGCAACCTCTACGGCGCCACCGACCCGGCCGGCGCCCAGGCGCTCGCCGCCGGCAAGGTCGTGGTCTTCGACCAGCGCTACATCAAGGACGGGAAGGTGACGTTCGAACTCACCGAGCCGGACGACCCGAACCAGCCGGTCACCCCCGACCGGGAGCCGGTCGTCCACCCCGTCACCGTCGACGCCGTCCACGTCGAAGCGCCGGTCCAGGCCGGCGGCGACGCCGTGCTCGGCGCCGACACCGCCGTCCGCCTCGGTCTCACCACCAGCGACTCCGGTTCGGTCTGGCTGCCCGGGACCGCGCCGACCGACCGGGCGGAGCAGAAGGTCCGCGGCGCGCTCGCCAAGCTGTCCGACGGCACCGACTTCGAGGTCGAGCGCGGCTACCGGTCGGAGAACGACCTGATCTCCCTCGGGCTCACCGCCTTCGCGGGCCTGGTCGCCCTCGGCGCCGCGGGCATCGCCACCGGTCTCGCCGCCGCCGACTCCCAGCGGGACCTGACCACCCTCGCGGCGGTCGGCGCCGCGCCCCGGGTCCGGCGCACCCTCTCCGGCTTCCAGTGCGGCGTCATCGCCGCGATGGGCGCCCTGCTCGGTGCCGTCGCCGGGGTCGTGCCCGCCGTGGCGCTGCGCAAGGTCGAGGCCGCCGCGCAGGCCTACCCGGGGATGAGCCTCCAGGAGGAGACCGCCAAGGGCGTCGTGGTCTTCCCCTGGCTCAACGTCGGGGCCACCGTGGTCCTGCTGCCGCTGCTCGCGGTGGCGCTGGCCGCACTGCTCACCCGCTCGCGGATCTCACTGCTGCGGCGCTCCGGCTGAGCACCGTCCTCCCGCCCCCGTCGCCCCCGGTCGCCGCCCCCCTGCGGCCGGGGGTGACGGACGTTACAGGCCTTCCGGTGTCCACCGGCCGGGACCGGGGCCCGTCCGACCCGCGCGGGCGAACTAAAGTCGTCCGTATGACGAGAACTCCGGACAGCGTCGTCCGCGCCTTCATCGACCAGCACCAGGCCGCCTTCCTCGCGGACCTCGCCGACTGGCTCCGCATCCCCTCGGTCTCCGCCGACCCCGGCCGGGCCGACGACGTGCGCCGCTCCGCCGAGTGGCTGGCCGCGAAGCTGCGCGACACCGGCTTCCCGGTGGCCGAGGTCTGGGAGACGGACGGCCTGCCGGCGGTCTTCGCCGAGTGGCCGTCCGGGGACTCGTCCGCGCCGACCGTGCTGGTCTACGGGCACCACGACGTGCAGCCGGCGGCCAAGGAGGACGGCTGGGCGACCGAGCCGTTCGAGCCGACCGTGGTCGGGAAGCAGCTGTTCGCCCGCGGCGCCGCCGACGACAAGGGCCAGGTCTTCTTCCACACCCTGGGGGTGCGGGCCCACCTGGCCGCCACCGGCCGCACCGCGCCGGCCGTCAACCTCAAGCTGCTGATCGAGGGCGAGGAGGAGTCCGGCTCGCCGCACTTCGCCGACCTGGTCCGGCGCGAGGCCGCGCGGCTCGCCGCCGACGTGGTGATCATCTCGGACACCGGGATGTGGTCCGAGACCACGCCGACCGTCTGCACCGGCATGCGCGGCCTGGCCGACGCCCAGATCGACCTGTACGGGCCGGACACCGACATCCACTCCGGCTCGTTCGGCGGCGCCGTGCCCAACCCGGCCGCCGTCGCCGCCGACCTGGCCGCCGGCCTGCACGACGCGGACCGCCGGGTCGCCGTCCCCGGCTTCTACGACGGCGTGATCGAACTGACCGAGCGCGAGCGCGAGCTCTTCGCCGAGCTGCCCTTCGACGAGGCGCAGTGGCTGAGGGTCGCCAAGTCGTACGGCACCCTCGGCGAGGCCGGCTACTCCACCCTGGAGCGGATCTGGGCCCGGCCGACCGCCGAGGTCAACGGCATCTGGGGCGGTTACACCGGCCCCGGCGGCAAGACCATCGTGCCCTCCTCGGCCCACCTCAAGCTCTCCTTCCGGCTGGTCGCCGGACAGGAGGTGGAGAAGGTCCGGGAGGCCGTCCGCGCCTGGGCGGCCGACCGGGTCCCGGCGGGCATCCGGTACGAGCTGGTCTTCCCGGGGGCGACCCGGCCCTGCCTGACCCCGCTCGACCACCTGGCGCTGCAGTCCACCGTCCGGGCGATGGGGCGGGCCTTCGAACAGAAGATCCTCTTCACCCGGGAGGGCGGCTCCGGCCCGGCCGCCGACCTCCAGGACGTGCTCGGCGCGCCGGTGCTGTTCCTCGGCATCTCGGTGCCCTCGGACGGCTGGCACTCGGTCGACGAGAAGGTCGAGCTGGACCTGCTGGCCAAGGGTGTGGAGACCGCCGCCTACCTCTGGGCCGACCTGGCCGAGAACTGGCGGCCGGGCAGCGCGAGCGAGTGAACCCGAACCGTCCGGAAGACACATCACGTGGGGATGGAAACAGTTGAGCACCGTGCCTGAGACCGAACACCCGCTGCACCTGGCGCTGGCCCGGGCCGGGGTGGACCGGGCGGCCCAGCACCGGTTCGACGAACCCTGGCTGGCGGCCGCCTGGAGCCACCCGACCACCAAGGTGCTGCCGATCGCCGGCGGCGAGGCCTTCGTGGTCGACACCGGGCAGGGGACCGAGCTGGTCCTGATGCCCTCCTTCGAGGCGCCGCAGACCGGCGACCGGTACTTCCTCGGCACCGACGAGGACGGCGTCTCCTACTTCGCGCTGGCGGGCGAGAGCCTGCCGGGCCGGCTGGACGGCGACGCCCGCCCGGCCGGGCTGCGCGAGGTCGGCGCCCTGCTCTCCGGCCGGGACGCCGGGCTGCTGGTGCACGCCGTCGCGCTGGAGCACTGGCACCGGCTGCACAGCTTCTGCTCGCGCTGCGGCCACCCGACCGAGAAGGCCGGGGCCGGTCACGTGCGGCGGTGCACGTCCTGCGCGGCCGAGCACTACCCGCGCACCGACCCGGCGGTGATCATGATGATCACCGACGACGAGGACCGCTGCCTGCTCGGCCGCCAGGCGCTCTGGCCCGAGGGACGCTGGTCGACGCTGGCCGGCTTCGTCGAGCCGGGGGAGTCGATCGAGCAGGCGGTCGTCCGCGAGGTGTACGAGGAGGCCGGGGTCCGGGTCTCCGCCGTCTCCTACGTGGCCAGCCAGCCGTGGCCGTTCCCGTCCAGCCTGATGCTCGGCTTCATGGGCAAGGCGGACCCGGCGGGCACCACGATCACCGTGGACGGCGAGGAACTGGCCGAGGCGCGCTGGTTCTCCCGGGAGGAGCTGCGGGCCGGGATGGCGGCGGGGGAGATCCTGCCGCCGTCGGGGATCTCGATCGCCCGGCACCTGGTCGAGCTCTGGTACGGGGAGCCGTTGCCGTCGGCGGCCCGCTGGTAGTCACCGGGGGCCGGTGGCGACGGGCTCGAAGGCCGACGGGCCGGGCGGCACCGGCTCGGGTGTAACGGGCC
This sequence comes from Kitasatospora sp. NPDC058406, assembly GCF_042722765.1. Lineage (NCBI taxonomy): Bacteria > Bacillati > Actinomycetota > Actinomycetes > Kitasatosporales > Streptomycetaceae > Kitasatospora > Kitasatospora sp. NPDC058406. Next base: position 30,622 of record NZ_JBHXKE010000026.1, on the reverse strand, counting down.
GGGCGTAACGGCCCGGGTGTAACGGGCCCGGGTGTAACGGCCCGGCCGTAATTCGAGTGGATTGAAGCGTTCTTGATATTGGGGGCGCGCGGACCAGTTCCGTGCGCCCCCAATATTCCTTCCGAAACCGCCGGCTTCCGATGTTCGTAACCGGAGCGGCCCTGTCCAGTACGGCACGTGCGCGGGTGCCGGCCGCCGTCACCGATCCCGGGCGACTTTGTCGCAAACGCCTGAAAGCCCGTCGCCGCCCTCGCTACATTCTCTCGGGTGACAATCCCACGGGGCACCGCCCAATCCCCCAAATACCAGCGCCTCGCCGCAGACCTGCGCCGACGGATCGCCGAGGGCGAGTTCACCACCGAGGCCGCCCTCCCGGTCGAGAGCGAACTGGAACGCCAGTACGGGGTCGCCCGCAACACCGTCCGGCTGGCCGTCGACGTGCTGGTCAACGAAGGCCGCCTGGTCCGGCTCCAGGGCAAGGGGACCTACCTGCGCGAGCACCCGGTGCTCGACCACCGCGCCTACGGGCCCGCGCCCGGCCGCGACGTCCGCCCCAGCCTGCCGGGGCCGGCCGGACCGTCGGGCGCCGCCGGGTCCTCCGGGCTCTCCGGATCCGTCGGGTCCGTCGGGATGCCCGGGCTCTCCGGGGCCCTGGTGGCCTCGGCGGCGTCGGGGAGCACGGCGGCGACGGGGACCACGGGAGTGCCGGGTGCCCCGGGGGCCGAGGACGGCCCGCGCGACTGCCTGGCCGTCCCCAGTGCCGTCTACCGCGGCGAGGCCGCCGACGCCGGACGCGAGCTCACCGTCGACTTCGAGATGATGATCGTCCGGGCCCGGATCGACATCGCCGAACGGCTCGGCCTGCGCCCCGGCGAGGCGATCGTCGTCCGCCGCCAGCTGCGCCTGCTCGACCGCGAGCCCTACTCCATCGAGGAGAGCCACTACCGGGCGGGCCTCGCCGCCGGCACCCCGCTGATGGAGCCCGACCAGATCGACGGCGGTGACGAGGCGGTGCTCGCCGCCCTCGGACGCACCGAGATCGGCGCGGTCGACCACCTGGTCGCGCGGATGCCGGGCCCCGAGGAGGCCCAGTGGTTCCAGGGCGGCCCCGGCGTGCCGCTGGTGGTCCAGACCCGGGTCACGTACGACCGCCGCGGGCCGGTCCGGGTCATCGAGACCCGCTACTCCGCCGACCGCAGCCGGCTGGTCTACGGCATCGGCGACCTCGCCGCCCGGGCGTCGCTGCCCGCGCCCGCCGCACCCGTCGACCCGGCCCGGGCCGACGCGCCGTAGCGCGCCGTGCCCGGGCCCGCGGACCTCAGGCCGCCAGGGCCTTCTTCACCTGGAGCAGGCTCGGGTTGGTCATCACGACCCGCTCGCCGCCGCCCGTCGGCTGCACCAGCACCGTCGGGACGGTCTGGTTGCCGTTGTTCACCGACTCGACGAAGGACGCCGACGCCGGGTCGTCCTCGATGTTGATCTCGGTGTAGCCGATGCCTTCACGGTCCAGCTGGCTCTTGAGCCGGTTGCAGTAGCCGCACCAGGTCGTGCTGTACATCGTCACGCTGCCGGACATCGGGGGGACTCCTTCGAAAGAGAGAGGGGCGTACGGTTCCAGGAGGAGAACGTCCGCCGTACGGCGGTCATTCCGCGCCCCGGCCGGCGGCCCCGCGTCGTTCCGCGCGGTCGCGGAGAAGCACACCCCGGCGTGCGGCGAAGGGAACGCGCCCTCAAGTGCGACAACCCGCCGGACCGCGCAGCGATCATCCTGCGATCACACCGCACCTGTGGACAACCGCTCCCCGGTTGTCCGAGCGGGCTGAGAGGATGGAACGCATGCAGGAAGACCTCTTGAGCGGCATTCCGTTCGACGACCACGGCAGCGACCGGTCCGGCCGATACGACGCCACCGGTCCCGACGCGGTCCTCGCCGGGCTCGACCCCGAACAGCGGGCCGTCGCCACCGCCCTGCACGGGCCCGTCTGCGTCCTCGCGGGAGCCGGCACCGGCAAGACCCGGGCCATCACCCACCGCATCGCCTACGGCGTGCGCAGCGGTGTCTACCAGCCCCAGCAGGTCCTCGCGGTCACCTTCACCGCCCGCGCCGCCGGCGAGATGCGCGGCCGCCTGCGCCAGCTCGGCGCCGAGGGCGTCCAGGCCCGCACCTTCCACGCCGCCGCCCTCCGCCAGCTCCAGTACTTCTGGCCGCGCGCCGTCGGCGGACCGGTGCCCCAGCTGCTGGAACGCAAGGTCCAGCTGGTCGCCGAGGCCGCGAGCCGCTGCGGCCTGCGCGTCCAGCGCACCGAACTGCGCGACCTCACCGCCGAGATCGAATGGGCCAAGGTCACCCAGATCGGCCCCGACGACTACCCCGCCGCCGTCCAGAAGTCCGGCCGCGAGGCCCCCCGGGACCCGGCCGAGACCGCCCAGGTCTACCGCGTCTACGAAGAGGCCAAGACCCGCCGCGGCGTCATCGACTTCGAGGACGTCCTGCTGCTCACCGCCGCCATCCTGGAGGACCGCCCCGACATCGCCGACCAGGTCCGGTCCCAGTACCGGCACTTCACCGTCGACGAGTACCAGGACGTCTCCCCGCTCCAGCAGCGCCTCCTCGACCAGTGGACCGGACCCGGCGGCGGCGCCAGCCTGTGCGTCGTCGGCGACGCCAGCCAGACCATCTACTCCTTCACCGGCGCCACCCCGGACTACCTGCTCAACTTCCGCACCCGCCACCCCGAGGCGACGGTCGTCAAGCTGGTCCGCGACTACCGCTCCACCCCGCAGGTCGTCCACCTCGCCAACGGGCTGCTCTCCCAGGCCCGCGGCGAGGCCGCCCGGCACCGCCTCGAACTCGTCTCCCAGCGCGAGGCCGGCCCCGAGCCGGTCTACACCGAGTACGAGGACGAGCCGACCGAGGCCGAGACCACCGCCCGCCGGATCAAGGACCTCCTCGCCGCCGGCGTCCGCGCCAGCGAGGTCGCCGTGCTCTTCCGCACCAACGGCCAGTCCGAGGTCTACGAGCAGGCCCTCGCCGACCTCGGCGTCCCCTACCAGCTCAAGGGTGCCGAGCGGTTCTTCGAACGGCCCGAGGTCCGCGACGCCGGCGTCCTGCTGCGCGGCGCCGCCCGGGCCGGCTCCGACCCGCTCACCGACGACGCCCCCGACCTCGCCGGCCAGGTTCGCGCCGTCCTCGCCACCCGCGGGTTCACCGCCGAGCCGCCGGCCGGCTCCGGGGCCGTCCGCGACCGCTGGGAGTCCCTCGCGGCGCTCGTCCGCCTCGCCGAGGAGTTCGAACGCACCCGGACCGCCGAGGGCCTGGCCGGCGACCTCGCCGCCTACGTCGCCGAACTCGACGCCCGCGCCGCCGCCCAGCACGCCCCCGCCGTCGAGGGCGTCACACTCGCCTCCCTGCACGCCGCCAAGGGCCTCGAATGGGACGCCGTCTTCCTCGTCGGCCTCACCGAGGGCACCCTGCCGATCATCTACGCCAAGACCGACGAGCAGGTCGAGGAGGAGCGCCGCCTCCTCTACGTCGGCGTCACCCGCGCCCGCAAGCACCTCTCCCTCTCCTGGGCGCTCTCCCGCTCCCCCGGCGGCCGGGCCTCCCGCAAGCCCAGCCGCTTCCTCGACGGACTGCGCCCCGGCTCCAGCGCCCCCGGCGCCCGCTCCGCGGGCCGCGGCGGACGCGGCGGCGTCGAGGCGGGCGAGCGCTCCGCCGCCCGCCGGGCCCGCGGACCGGTCAAGTGCCGGGTCTGCGACCGTGCCCTCACCGAGGCCGTCGAGCGCAAGCTCCGCCGCTGCGAGACCTGCCCGTCCACCATGGACGAGGCGCTGTACGAACGGCTGCGCGAGTGGCGGGCCGCCCAGGCCCGCAAGCAGGGGGCCCCGGCCTACGTCGTCTTCACCGACGCCACGCTGATGGCCATCGCCGAGGACGTCCCCGGCACCCGTCAGGAGCTGGCCGTCATCTCCGGAGTCGGTGCCATGAAGCTGGACAAATACGGGGCCGCCGTGCTCTCGTTGTGTGCGGGGGAGGAGCCCGAGGAGGATCCGGCGGACGTCGAGGACGACCGGTCGGACGAACCGGTGTGAGCCGGTCCGGGGCGATCACAGCCGGCGTCGTGAGATGCCGCGGAGACCGTCGGGAAACTCGCCGGAAAAATAGTTTGCGCGCCGTACCGGGAGCGCAATAGCCTGCCGGAGCGGTCAAGGGGAACGCGGTCGCACGGGGTGACGCCTGTGCCACTGTCTCCTGCGCCCACCAGCCACACACCAGCTTGACCAGCTCGAACCAGCTTCACCGAGACAGACATCCGAACAGTTCGGAGCCCGGGAGACCAGGCTCCGCGAGACGCCGAGAGGAGGCGAAGGCAGTGGGAACCATCATGATCACCAAAATGACTGGCCAGACCGCCGACGCTGCCCTCCTGCGCGCCGCCCACCTGCGGGCACTCGCTGAGCTGTGCGGAACCGGTCTGGGCCTCGACACCACCGGTGTCTCCGTCGTTCCCGCCACCCCCGCCCTCGCTGTCAGTGGCCTTGGCCAAACTGACCTCGGCAGCACCGGCATCAATGGCGGCAACCTCGACGGCACCAGTGTCGAAGGCGGTCTGTCCCGTGACTGGGCGTCGGTCGATGCGTCGCGCTCCCCGCGTGATGAGCGACCGATCCAGGCACCGAAGGCAGCTGTAGTCGCCATGCATGGCGACTATGCGCAGGTCGTCGGTGCCGGAAACACCCAGAAGCAGAACGAGCAGCAGATCAAGCACGCCATGGCCGCCTTTACCGGCGCCACGGCCATCCGGATGCGGGCCTTCCGCGGGCCTGAACCCTGGAGAGAACGAACCTGAGCCAGCCTCAGGTCGGCACCTCCAGGGCCGCGGAACCCGTCACACCGGGATCCGCGGCCCTTCTGTTTTGTCCGGTACGCACGACCACCCAGGCCCTCCGGGGCCTCCGGCCCAGCCCCACCAGTCAGCTGAGCCGGACCCACTGAAAAGACGAGGAAGACGCCCACAGTGTCCACGGTCATCACACCGCCCACCCCGTCCGTACCGCCGACGAACCAGATCCAGGCCGACCAGGCCGACCCTCCGGAGGTTTCCCCCATGCAGATCACCTCGATCGACCAGGCCGAAGAGCTCGGTCTCCCCGTGCCGTGCCGCGCCTTCGACCCCGAGGTCTTCTTCGCCGAGACGCCCGCCGACGTCGAGTACGCGAAGTCCCTCTGCGGCACCTGCCCCGTCAAGGACGCCTGTCTCACCGGCGCCCTGGAGCGCCGCGAGCCCTGGGGCGTCTGGGGCGGCGAGCTCTTCGTCCAGGGTGTCGTCGTGGCCCGCAAGCGGCCGCGTGGCCGCCCGCGCAAGACCGAGGTCGCGGCGTGAACCCCGTGTTCGGAGCCGAGGCCGTCCGCCGGGGAGAGCAGCCCCCGCTGGACAGCGCCCTCCGCCGCTCCGTACGCATCGCCGCCGCCAAGGCCGACACGGCCCGCGTCCACCCCTTCCCGACAACGCACCACGAGCAGGACCACCACATGACCGCCGCCGCCGTCGATCCCACCGTCCGCGCAGAGCAGACCACCGAACGTCAGATCCAGAACAGGACCCTCGAAATGCAACTTCTCCACGAATCCCTGGCTCGCGCCCATATGCAAGAGCGCCTCCAGGAGGCGGAGCACCAACGACTCGTCGTCCGGGTCGCCCGGGCCCACCGGCTCAAGCAGAAGGCCGAGCGGGCCTCGATGCGTGCCCGCAAGGCCCTCGCCGTCGCGCTGATGTAGTCGCGCGGACGCAGTCGTCCCGGTGCCGTCGCACCGCCGACACCGCCCCGGCCACCGCCGGACCCCCGTCGTGCCGCAGGCCGCCCCCCGTACCCGGGGGGCGGCCTGCGGCGTTGTCGCACGATCCGAGCGGGCGGTCGTCCGCCGGACGCTCCGCCGGGCACTGCGCCGAGCCGGGGCGTCGCGCGCGGCCGTGCCCTCCGCCGCGCGGCGCGGAGCGGCGTACTGCCGAGCGGTTCAGCCCTTCTTGGCCGGCCCCCGCCGCTTCGCCGGGGCCGGCGGCTCCTCCGCGAACTCCGGCAGCCACTCCAGCATCTCCGCCCGGAACGGCGCCTTCGCCCCCAGCTGGCAGAGCACCCCGATCGTGCTCAGCGTCACCCGGTGGATCAACAGGTAGGACGGCGGCAGGTTCAACTGCTTGCCCAGGTTGTACGCCGGCGACCGGGGATCGGCGATCCGCGCCGCCTGCGCCCGCATCCACGCCCGGGTGAAGTGGAACGAGTCCACGGCCGCGGGCTCGATCATCGGCAGCAGGTAGTCCAGCACCGCGTCCGGATCCAGCTCGATCGAGGGCTTCACGAAGCCCTCCTCCCGCAGCATCGCCAGCACACCCGTCGCGTCCCCGGCCAGGGCCATCCGCAGCGACGCCCCGATCGGCGCGGGGAGCCCGCCCGGCAACCGGTCCACCGTCCCGAAGTCCAGCACCCCCAGCCGCCAGCCCTCCACCGGGCCGTCGTCCTTCAGCAGCCGGAAGTTGCCCGGGTGCGGGTCGGCGTGCAGCAACCCCGTCCGCGACGGACCGGCGAACAGGAACCGTGCCAGCAGCCGGCCCGCCCGGTCCCGCTCCTCCTGCGTGCCGCTCGTGATCACCTCGGACAGCGGCGTGCCGTCCATCCACTCCGACACCAGCACCTGGTCGGCCTGCGCCACGACACCCGGCACCACGATCTCCGGGTCGTTCGCGAACTCCTCGGCATGGCGTTCCTGGGCCTGCGCCTCCAGCTCGTAGTCCAGCTCCTCGGCGACCCGCTCACGCAGCTCGGTGATCAGCGGCTTGATGTCCAGCCCCGGAATCAGCGGACCCAGCAACCAGGCCACCCGGCTCAGCTGCGTGAGATCCGCGAGCAGCGCGTCCCCCGCCCCCGGGTACTGCACCTTGACCGCGACCGCGCGCCCGTCGTGCCAGACCGCCCGGTGCACCTGGCCGATCGAGGCAGCCGCGGCCGGACGCTCGTCGAACTCCCGGAACAGCTTCCGCCAGTCCTTGCCCAGCCGTTGCTCCAGCGCCGTGTGCACGGTGGCGGCGGGCATCGGCGGCGCGGCGTCCTGCAGCTTGGTCAGCGCCGCCCGGTACGGGCCCGCCACCTCCTCGGGCAGCGCGGCCTCGAAGACGGACAGCACCTGCCCGAACTTCATCGCCCCGCCCTTGAGTTCGCCCAGGACCTTGAAGAGCTGGTCGGCGGTCGCCTGCTGCAGTTCGGCCGTCACCACCTCGGCCGAGCGTCCGCCGATCCGCTTCCCCAGCCCGAGAGTGGCCCGGCCGGCTATCCCCAGCGGCAGGGCGGCGAGTCTTGCCGTGCGGGTCATTGCCTTGCGCGGAAGATCGCTCACCCGGGCCTCCAATCGACACGCCCCCGGCCCCCGCAGCGGAGGCCGGCTGTCATAGGCCATTGTGCCCGCTCGCCGCCCCGGCCCCGGCCGGATTTCGCACCCCGCCGGGGCCGGGACCGACCTCAGCCCCGGCCCCCGGGCCGCGGACGGGTGCCGATGGCCTGCGGGAACGAGAACAGCCGGTGCGGGTCGTACCGGTGCTTCACCGCGACCAGTCGCGGATAGTTCTCTCCGTAGTAGGCGCGCTGCCAGTCCGGCAGACCGGGGTCGATGAAGTTCTGGTAGCTCTCGCCGCCGGAGTGCGGGTCGAGCAGCGCGAACCCGCCGTCCACCCAGCCGCGGGCGGCGGCGACCGCGGCCTCGTCCACCGGGCCGGTGGCGATGACCGCGCCGAAGCTCGCGTTGAACTGCGCGTCGCGGTGGACGTACGCGGTGGCGGTCCGTGCCGGGTCGTTGGCCGCGCCGCCCAGCGCGCTCAGCTGGACCATCCGCTGCTGGCCCGCCTGCCGGTCGGTGCCGAGGCGGCCGATCGCGGCCTCCCAGACCGCGCGGGGCGGAGGCCCGTCGAACAGCCTGCCCCGGTCCACCGCGGCGGTCGGCCGGGCCAGTACGGCGGCCGGACCGGTGCCCGCCCGGTGGCACTGCTCCTGGGTGAAGGACCCGCAGCCGTAGAGGCCCATCATGACGGAGCGGTACGGCGCGGTGAAGCTGTTCCGGGAGGCCGGGACCGCGCCGACCAGCGAGACCAACCGGCCGATCTCCGCCGAGAGTTCGGCCTCGGTGCCGACCGAACCGATCAGCACCGAGATGAACGGGGGCGCACCGGGGGCGGCGGGGAGACCGACCACGGCGCCGCCGCCCAGCGTCCGAGGGGCGTCGGGCAGCCAGTGCGCCCAGGCGTCGAGCAGGTCGACCGCGTGGTCGAAGGTCCAGGAGAGGTTGGCCAGGGTCAGTGTGGCCAGCGGGACGGCCTTCACCGTGTAGGAGGTGACGACACCGAAATTGCCGCCACCGCCGCCGCGCAGCGCCCAGTACAGGTCGTCGTGGTCGTCCGGCGAGGCGGTGACCGTCCTGCCGTTCGCCAGCACCACACGGGCGGAGGTCACCTTGTCGCTGGAGATGCCGACGTGCCGGGTGAGCAGGCCGATCCCCCCACCCTGGAGGAAGCCGCCCAGGGAGACGGTGGGACAGAACCCGCCGGACACCGCGAGGCCGTACGGGGCGACGGCGTTGGTCACGTCGACCAGCTGGGTGCCGCCGCCGAAGGTGGCCGAGCCGTCGGCGGCGACGGCGGCCGAGTTGAGGCGGGAGACGTCGATCACCAGCCCGGTGCCGGTGGAGTAGCCGCCGCCGCTGTGGCCGCCGGCGCGGACGGCGATCGGGATGTCCTGGTCCTGGGCGTAGCGGAGACAGAGGGAGACGTCGGCCTCGTCGGCGCAGTAGGCGACGGCGGCCGGTTCGACGGCGTCGAAGCGGGCCTGGCCGATCTGCTTGGCGACGCCGTAGGCCGGGTCGCCGGGGAGGACGAGGGTGCCGTGCAGACGGCCGGAGAGCCGGGACCAGCGCCGTCGCCGGGTCTCGGCGGTCGTGGCGACGGCGGGGAGAGCGGGGACGGCCGCCAGCGGGAGGGCCAGCGCGCCGGCACCGCCGAGGAGCGATCTGCGAGTGATCATGCCGGGACCTTTCGGTGAGGTCGTGCACGAGCGTTGCGATCGGTGGAAGGGGCCATCTTCCGGTCGTCGGCCGGGTGGCCGACGACACAGTAGCGCAGGGGGTGGGCGGGGGACGGGGGGTTCGGGAGGGCCTTTCCGCGCTTCGGGGGGGGGGGCGCCCCCCCCCCCCCCCGCCCCCCCCCCCCGGGGGGGGGGGGGGGGGTGGGCGCGCGGGGCGGGGCGGGCGCGACGCGCCCCCCGGCGGCGGACACCAACCCC
>NZ_JBHXKE010000026.1:0-21291 GCF_042722765.1 Kitasatospora sp. NPDC058406 | reverse complement strand
CCCACTCCGGGGGCGGGGGGGGGGGCCCCACCCCCCATCCGCGGGGGGGGGGGGGGGGGGGCCGGGGGGGTCGGGGCTGGGCCTTTCCGCGCTTCGGGGCCCACCCCCCACCCCCTCCCACCCACCCGCCTCTCGTGTCTCCTGACGACCCTTCCGTCCCACGCCTTCCGTCCCACGCCCATCACCCATCACCCATCACCCATCGCCGGGTGCCCGGACCGGGTACCCGGCATCGGGTCATCACTCGGCGCCCGGTACTCGGTCGGCACCCGGCACCCACGGCGGGGCGCCCGGCGGAACGGCGCAGGCACCCGGCGGCCGGGGGTTCGGACCGGTGGCGGTGGGGACGGCCGTCTCACCCACCGGTCGGTCCTCGGCCCGGCCGGGCCGACTCGCCGTTCCCTCCCTCTCCTCCTTCTCCTTGCTCCCTCGGCGGCGGACTCAGTGCGGCGGCGTCGGCTGCCAGAGGCACCCGCAGTCCGCGTGGCCCTTGAGCCGCAGACGACGCGGCATTCCGTCGACGGCGGACACCTCGCACCAGCCGTCGATGCTCGGTGGCCGGCCGCCGTCCAGGAAGATCTGGACGTGCAGCGCCGCGAGTCCGGCGACGGCGGTCGCGAGTGCGGTGTCGCAGGCCGGTGTCCGGGCCCGCCCCGGGCCGTCGTCGGCGAGCTGGGCGAGGATGCGCGGCCAGGCCGCGTCCTCGTCCTCCCGGGCCAGCACCAGACAGTGGCCGCAGGCCGACACCCCCGGCACCACCAGCGGGCCGACGACGCCGAACTCCTCCACGACCCCGACGTACAGGTGCGGTACCCCGGCGCGGAGCAGCTCGCGGGCCTGGGGCGTTCCGCCGGCGAACGCCCCACTGCCGTCCCGGGGTGTCAGCACCACCAGGTCGGGAAGCCCGGGTCTCGGCCGTCGGCTGCGCCGGGCCGGGTGCCTGGCGCAGGCCCGGTCGACGGCCTCGCGGGCGGCGGTGGCCCGTAGCCGCCCGACCTCTCCCGGTGGCAGGCCGGCGGGGGAGGTGTCGGCGGGGGTGACCCGGCCGGAGTCCACCACGGTGACCGCTCCGGTGCCGCCGGCCGCGAGCACGGCCGCCAGGGCCGCGCCGATGCGCCCGGCGCCGCGGACCTCCACCGCATGGTCGGCCCGGTGGGCCAGCACGGCGGGAGCGGCGCCGGGGGTGGAGTGGATCAGGGAGAGCGAGGCGAGGTCGGGGCCGAGCAACTCGCGGTGCGGCTGGGGGAAGCGGGCGAGCGCCCGGTCGGCGGCCTCGGCGTCGTCGAGCACCCCGGCCTCCTCCAGCAGGTCGAGCACGGTGTCGGCGGGCTCGCGCCCGAAGCCGGTCCGCTCGCCCTCGGCGAGCAGGGCGGGGCGGTCGCGCGTCCCGTCGACCAGTCCGAGGAAGTCACAGAGGGCCTGGTCGGCGCGGGCGAGGACGCCGGCGTGCCGGGAGACGGTGCCGAACTGCAGGGTGTCCGAGTCCCGCCAGCTGCGGGAGAGGGCGGGCTTGAGGGCGAGGCGCACGGCGGTCTTCCTTCCGATCGGTTCCGGACGGTCGACGTGTGACTGAACGCCATTGTTGGCGAACAGCGCGGAATGGTGGTGCCGTCTGGGACGGGTTTGTTCTAGCTGGTTGGCGAGTGTTGCTCAACACGGCTGGCAAACCTGTGGATAACTCGGTAACTCAACGTGGCCGGCGAGGTCGATGGCGATCCGCTAGTGTGATTGAATGCCTAATTATCGGATTCCGGGATTCAGATTTTGTCGGCGAGCGTTCGGGCGTGGGCTTCCAAAGCGGAGATGAGTCCGGAGCATCTGCTGTTAGGGTTCGCTCTGCTGCTTTCCCAGAATGTGAGCATCTGTAGTTCCGGTGACTCGCTGTGGAGGCGTCGCTCAGTTGACGCTTCGCCCGTGTTGAAGGGTGGAGCAAGCCGGTATTCGCTGCCGGTGATGCGGCTCCAGACGAATGCGGATGCGCAGTCGCGCTGGCGCCAGGCGGGGGAACGTAGGCCCTTGTGGAGATGGTTAAGGCTGGTCCAGGTTTCCTCGTCCAGTTCCCAGGACCTGAAGACGGTTCGCCGTGCGTGGTAGTCGGTTTTCTTGGTTTGGCTGGCGATATGGCTGGCGAGTCGGGTGAGAGCGGATGGGAAGTCGAAAGCTCGCCAGCGCCATGAAGCAGAGAGCGTTGCCAGTCGGCGGGGCTCCCGAGCGATCCAGCTTCGGGGAATTCCCAGATATTCGGCGGCTTCTTCGAATCCGAGTCCGGTGGCGGCCTGGATGAGCTGGACGGCGACTTGCCGTTGCAGCATTCGGGTGCGGGAGCGCGGGGGGAGTTCTTCTCCGGTGAAAACTGCGAACCAGGATTCGGGGATCTCCTGCGGAATATGTTCAGGGCCGTACCCTCGCCAGCAGACGGGGATGAGGGACGTAGCGGCGGAATCCTGCCAGTGGGCGCCCGGATCGGGACGTTGGGCTGCTGCCAGTTTCCGGGCCGCGTGTGCTGCGGGTAGGGGGTTGACGACTCCGTGGAGCTGGGTGCGGAAGGTGTCCGAACAGTCGTAGGTGATGGTTCGCCGGATGTCGCCCCAGCGTTGTCCTTCGAGTGCCGGGGCGCCGTTCAGCAGCGCCGACAGGGTGGCCAGGAGCTCTGGGGCGGGCAAGGTGGCCAGGTGGGCGGCAGCGAACAGCAGTGCTGCGGTGGCCGGAACGGAGGTGGGTGGGGCACTCCAGGCGATAGCGGCCGTGCGTCCTCGGTCGGGTTTGTCTGCGATGTGGTCCAGACGGCCGATGTGGTCGTCCAGAGCCCCTGCGACTTCGGCAGGGACGGCGTCGGCTGCGGCCGGCCAGGTTGCTTGGACGATGGTGGCAGCGACCTGAAGGTCCGCGAGGTACTCAAAGGCGGTTCTTGAGTCGGTCCTGGGCGTGAGGAGTGCCAGCAGGTCGGCTTGGAGGCGGACGAGTGCGGGTGTCAGGGCGGGACCGGTGGCGTTTGCGTCGAGCCGGTGGCCGCAGCTGTCCTGATGGGGTGCTCCGGTGGGGGTGTTGCGGCACTGGGCAGGGTGGAGGCCTCGGCGCGCGGGTGTGGGCAGCAGCCGCAGTGGGGCGGCCGGATAGCCGCTGAAGGCCAGAAGGCCGCAAGCCGGGCAGCTGTCCTTCAGGAGGACGCCGTGTTCCAGGCAGGCGAACGTGATGCCCAGACGCCACTGGCGTTTCCAGGGCCCTCCGTGCTCGGCCTGGATCGCGGAGCCGTCACCCGCCAAGCAGCGGGGGCAGTAGCGGGAGTAGAAGGCGAGGATCCAGTGGGGGAAGACAGCCCGTGGCCGCAGGCCGACAGCCTGGTGTCCTCCGCGGAGCGCTCGGCGGACGGCTGGATGGCGGTCGACGAGGGGAGAAAAGGTGAGCGCTTGCGCGGCGTCGGAGCCGACTCTGGTCGCTGTGCAGAAAGCCAGTAGCCGGGACTCCTCCAGCATCAGAAGGTGGCCTGCCGGTGCGATCGTGCCGTTGGCGCGGTGGCCTGTCGTCAGCCCGGTTCGCCTGATGATCTCGCCGGGCGAGCGGTCCAGGCGGTGAGCCAAGCGAAGGATGAACCCGGGCATACTCTCGTCCGGCATCGGGATGAGACTTCTGGGCATTGGCGCGGGGAGGGGCACGGGGGGTCAGCCCGCTTCCTCGGCCGGGGCGGCCAGCGGGCCTTGATCGTCGAAGACGCTGTTGCGGCTCTTGCGCGGCTTCTTCTTGCCGACGGCCGCTGTCATGGCGGCCGGATCGGCTCCGTCGTCGGGGACGCCCCGGCCGATGACGATCTGGTCGAGGAGCGCCTGGTCGATCGTTTCCCTGCCGGTGGCCATAGCTTCCTGTGCACCGTCCTCGATGAGGCGGCTGAGCAGGCCGATGACGCCTTCGGTGCGTCGCATCAGGTATTCGGGCATCCCGTCGCCAGTGAGCATTCCCTCCTCCGCCTTCAGCAGCCGAAGGTGGGCCTCAATGCCGTGCAGGTGGCTGACGAAGGCGTCCATCTCGGCGGGCGTCGCGTAGTGGAAGCGGTCGAGTTCGACGAGTTCGAAGCGGCGCTCGATCTGGGTGACCTCCAGACCGTGGACGCGGGTGGACTCCAGCGGCGGCAGCGTCCACTGACCGGTGTGGCGGTTGCGTGAGGCTTCCCGCAGCAGGCCGGTGCCGGGGATGTTGACGCCGACCAGGATCAGCGTGACGTTGAAGCTCATCAACGCGCGGACCAGGTCCAGGACGTCCTGGTCGTCGGCGCGGTGCATCCGCAGGCGGTTGACGTCGTCGATGATCAGCGCCTTGACGCCGTGGTCCCGCAGGGAGTCTGCGACCTGACGGATCAGCTGCGGCAGCGTCATGTTCCAGCGCTCGGGTCCGAAGAAGTTCAGGATCGATTCGCAGAGGCTCTTCGGCGTCGCGGTGACGGGCGTCTGGACATAGACCACCGGCGCGTGGAGGTCGTTGGTGCCCTCGACAGCGTCGGGGTTTAGGTAGTCGTGCAGAGCCAGCCATTGATCCTCGAACGCGGCGGCGACGGAGGAGACGGTGGCGGTCTTGCCGTGGTTGCCCCAGCCGCTGACCATCACCCCGGGCATGGTCGGGCTGTCCTGCCGGAGTGTGTTGCCCTGCAGGCGCCGGTCGATCAGCCGGGTAACCTTCCGCAGCATCGGCGTTTCCTGAACGGGAAGGTTCATGTTCGTCAGCCGCCGGTAGATGTCGTAGTCCGACCTGCGCTCCGGGGGCAGCAGCTTCCACTGCCGGACGGTCAGCGGGGGTGGCGGGAGAAGCTGCCCGCGGGCGGCCCGGTAGTGCTGCCAGCCCGCGTGGGTGTGTCGGTGCGGGGCGCTCGCCAGGATCAGTGAGGCGATCCGCTCCCGGCCGGGCAGGCCCGCTACGACTCCGGCGGCGAGATCGTCATCGTTCACGCGTTCTCCAAGGTCATCGTGCCGTCGCCGTCTTCGTCGTCCAGCGCGGGCGGCGCCAGGAACAGGTGGCCGCGCCTTAGCGAGTCGTCCAGCAGCCGGGGAACGGCCCGGCTTGCGCCGGCCTCCTGCCTCTCCTCCCGGCGCCGACGGCGGTCGGCGTCTACGGCCAGGGTGACGGAGCGGGTGCGCTCGGCCCAAGGCACGGGCTCCGACGGCGGGAGGCCTGCTGTCCGGTCCGCCTCGGCGGCCTCAGCGCGGGAGATCTCCCGCGAACGAGCGATCTTCTCCCGGTGGGCTGTCTTCTTCGACACCGCCTCGCGCCGGGTCGGCCACTGCGCGATGGGAGCGACTTCGCTCAGGATCTCCAGCAGCACCGGCAGTAGTTCGGCCTCGCTGCGGGGCACGAGCCCCCTGCGTCGAACTGTCTCCAGCAGGTCCTCCGCGCTCCTGTCGGAGAACGCCGGGACCTCGCCCTCGGGAGCGAGCCCGCTCCAGCGCAGGACGTGCCAGAGATCGGGGGAGTCAGGATCCTGGAAGAAAACCTGACGCCGGTCCCTTCGGTCACTGTGGACCACCCACTTGCCAGAGTGTCGGCCGCCGCGTGTGGAGGGCCGGTGGAAACGGTCCTCGTCCAGGATGTTGTGGTGATACCAGAGTCCGAGGATCTTGACCCCGCGGCGGGCGTGCACCTTGACGTGGTGCCTGCGCAGGACCTGGTAGTAGAGCTCGGGACCAGGGATCTGCATCGACCAGCCGCCCTGGTCCATTGCGGCGGCGAACAGCGAGTTGGGGCTGTGCTCCTCGCCCGGCCCCCAGGCCGGCGCGTACTCGCCCAGCCGATGGTTCTGCCAGACCTTCACGATCCAGGTCGCGATCAGGTGCTCCATCTGCTTGAGCGTCAGGACCGCGTCGCCCTCCGGATCCGCTCCCCGGTCTGCGACATCGGTGCCGGTGAAGCCTCGCAGGTGCTCGAACAGCATGGTCTTGATCGCGGAGAACGCCCGCTCGACGGGGAACTTGTCGGTGGCCCGAAAGGCCCGGGCAGGCAGAATGTTGCAGCCCAGCACCCGCTCGGCCTCCACCACCGCGTGGCTCTTGTAGATGCTCCCGTGGTCGGTCGTCACGGTCTCCGGGGCGAAGAACGGCAGCGCGGCGACCTTGTGTCCGGCGAACTCGGTCACGATCTCCGCTGGGACACCCGGGTATGGCCACTCCATCTCCTCGCCCCAGTCCTGGCGCATCGGCAGTGGCAGCATCACGTCCCGCAGCAGCATCGCAATGTCCACGGACGTGTCCGAGGCCAACGTCAGGCGGAACGCCGGGATCGAATGCGAGTAGATGTCGAGTGCCAGGGTCAGCGTCGCGCCAACCGCCTCCCCGAAGACACTCTCACGCAGCTTCACCGGCATCGGGGTCGAGTCCAGGGCCAGCACCTGACCCGGGCGGTGGACCACCAGACGCCGGCCGACTCCCGCAGCCTCCGCCTGCGCTGCCGACCGTTCGTAACGGGCCCGCGCGCCGCCGGAGCCGAACCACTCCGCCCAGACCCGGGTCAGCGTCATCCGGCTCGGCACGTCCTCGGCCGGGAAGTCGGGAAACGTCTCCGCGATGTACTGGTGCATCAACCGGTGGCGGGCGGACATACTGATCCGGGCGCGGTCCTCGCACTCCTTCCTCACCGCGAAGATCGCCTCCCTGACCTCCTCAGTGACACTCCGCCGCCCCGTTCGCCGACGGGTCCACCGGCCGTCCGCGCAGGCCAGCAGCAGGCTCTCTCCACTCGCCCGCGACAGGCGCTGCAACGTTCGCTCACTCATGGAGCTCAGGCCCAGGATCGAAGCCTCACCCGGCGGCATGGCCGCCAGTTCCGCGGCCTTCGCCCGTCGCCGCTCGGTCAGCGTCGTTGCTTCCGGATCGTAGGCGGGCCGCGGCTCGCCCGGCCGTGCCCGCGACCAGTGCCCGCCGCGGAAGCCCGTCATCGCCTCCAGCACGTGCTCGGCCCGGATCCGGGCCTGCTCTGCCTGCTGGTCGGTCAGGTCCGCGAGCGCGACTGGTTGACCGGAGCCGACCTGAGCCCGGCCCGGGAGAACTCCATCCTTTAGCACCCGGACATCCGGATGGTGGATCAGCCAGCGGATCGACCGCGTCTCGACCCGCCCCCGACCGTCGGCCAGGACCACGGCGCCCGAACCGGCCTCCACCGCCTCGACCCTCCACTCGACGCCGTTCAGCACCAACCGCCCGCCCGGCGCCAGTTCAAGGAGTCCGCGGCCCGCACTCATCACGTCGCCCAGTGGGGTGCCGACCCCAGCCAGACCAGCGAGCCGTCACCCAGCGGAATCCCCAGATCGACCGCGAGACGACGGTGCCAGAGCAGATGAGTGACGTGGGCGCGGGCCACCGCCGCCAGACGCGTCCCCGCCGCCAGCGCGCCGAACGCCACCGGGCCGCGTGACGCCGCCTCCAGGAGCTGACCCTGCAACCCCAACTGGTCCTTCAACGGACGGCGCTGCGACGACAGGTGGTCCAGCACGCCGTGGACGTGGGGCCGCCAGCCCGCCACCACCACGTACTGCCAGCCGCAGGCCGCCGCCGTCTCGCGGGTCGCCGCGAACCTGAGTGCGTCGTCGTCCCCGATCCGGCCCGCCGGACGGACGTCCGCCAGCACCGTCGCCCCGCCGGGAAGCACGGCCAGGAAGTCCGGGACATGCCGGCCCCGCCCGCCCTCGTGCTCGAAGTCCAGCCGGAACGGCTGGGGCAGCACCTCGACAACTCCGAGGAAGTCCAGTGCCAGCAGGAGCCGTTGCTCCTCCAACGACTCGAAGCCGTGATGCCTGCCGGTCGAGACCATGAACTGCAGACCCGGACGGTGTCGCTGGCGGGCCCGCCAGGTGAACCGGCGGACCGGCCGCGAGCCCAGCACCGGCACCGAACCCAGATCCCGAACGGGCCAGGCGACCTGGCCGCCGTCGAAGAGCCACGTCGTGGTCCACCGCCGCGGCCAGGACTCACCGAGCACCAGCTGTTGGCGGAAAATCGCATCACTTGTGAACGGGCTGATCAGCGCGTCGAGATCACACACATCCGAACGGATCCCGGGCCCGGTCCGCGTACTCATGCACCCACCCCAGCAGTTCTCGACCCCAGGCGTGGCAAGGATTCACGAAAGAGACTGCAGACGGGACCACGTTCACCCGATCCAGTGAAGAGCCGCAGGTCCGATGTGCTCGACGGAGGCTCCTCGAATCGCGACCCTGGCTATGACCCCATGGTGGCGCGCAAGGCGCCCCAGTCGGCCACCGACTGGCGCATAAGGGCGCGGTAGCGCGGATCCTTGCTCAGCAGCTCGATGAGTGCGTGATCCTGCGGAAGCCCGGCCTCGGTCAGGAGCCGCAACCGAATGACGGCAAGAGTGATTTGGAGCACGCCGCTGAGGGCCCCTGGGTCATGCTCGATTCGGTGCTTGGTTTGGTACCCATGGCTGAGTGCATTGCGGACAGTGGCGGCAATAGCCGCCCAATCCTTGACCTGCCCATCGAAGAACCATGCGCAGAATTCTTCGCCCAACTCCTGAGCCAGTTGCAGGAGCCTGGCCTCCAAGGTGACCTCAGTCATCTTCACGGCAGACACGACCTTCCGCCGCTCCTCGCTGTTCAGTCCCCCAGCGACCTTGAGGGCCTCGCGCACCTTCTCTGCAAAGCCCGAGCTGGACGGTTCTGCGTGAAGTTCCCGGTGAAGCGACTCGGCCGCGTTGACCGCTTCCACGACTTGGATTTGGAAAGAGCCTGCCTGACTGGTCGGTGCCGCAACGGAAACCGGGACGACAGAACGCGACGAAGTGCTGATCCATTTTGCAATGAACTCCGACGCCTGAACATCCTTTGCCGTGAAGAAAGGGAATTCCCTAATGGCATCTTTCTCATGCTTGCTTTCGATTACGTCCGGGTCGAACGAAATCGGTAGAAGTGCCGCATGGGATGAATATTCAGAGTTCGCGTCAGGATGCGGTCGGAGTCGTAGGTTAAAGTACTCGACGCGACGGTCAAAGATGATCGCAAGAAGAGCTTGCAGTGGAATCACGGCTTGCTCTAGGAGTTCTTCGAGTGTGAAACCTGCCTCGCGTTCGACCGCCACGACCACCCGTTCTGTCAAGGAATGGCTGCGACGGCCATGTCCCCCGCTCCCGAGTGCCGTGATGGTGACCGTCATCCCGTTGTCGCACTCCGCGACCGTCGGCTCGGGCGGCCTGTAACCAACGATGTCGGTCGGCGCGTCAGAGCCTTGCAGTGCACTGAACGGCCACCACTCAGAAAGGCCGGACAGCTCGAACGAGGCGCGGCTGTAGATGGTGTCCTCGGACAGGGCGTCACCGTCCAGGAGGCTGAACCCGAACCAAGTTTGGGAGAACTGATCATCCGCTTGATCGCTTTGGTCCCTCGGTCCCGGAATGTGGATGCTCGGGCCATTTGTGTGGGAGAGGTAGCTGTCCCGAAGCGTGTAGCGCTTCCCTGAGCACGCGCCGTAGATGGTTGCAGGCGGCACGAGGGAAAGTTGATCTTCCCACTGTTGGTTGACTCGTAGCGTGCCGATGAGATCGAGCTGCCATCGCTCACCGGCTCGGGCGAGCGTGCCAGGCACTCGGACGCTGGGATCGTCATCGGTCCACCAAACACCGCTGCGTGACTCGATCATGGCGACAGCTTAGTTCGGGATTGTGTGACAAAAGGGGCTTCGCGCCAGCCGCCCGGATGGCGTCGATCTGAGCCTGGACAAGCTAGTTGGAACCAGTAGGGCTCGGCGGGCTGGTGGTCTCTGGCCGATGGGTCACGCTTGTTGGCACCAAGCGGTCACGCTTCTTGCAACCAACCCCGAGTTGCCAGTCCTCTCGTCGCCAGTTCGGAAGGGGCCGACCGAGCTGCACAGCCTGGACTCAGGGCCTCAGCAGGTCGGCGCCAGGCAGTAGGTCCCGCAGTTCGGCAGGCACATTGGGCGCATCTCGCCAGGCGCCTGCGATCGCGAGAAGCGCCTCCCACGCGACCTCGGCGGCGGCGCCAGGCTGACCAGTGTCGAGTTCGGCGAACAGCCGCTTGCAGAGGACGTTGGTGACGTCATACAGGGCGCCCGAGGCACGGGCCGCATCGGCCACGCCCGAGTCCGAAGCCTGAGGCAGCTCGTCAGGAAGCCGAATGGCAACCGAACCAGCGGAGTAACTCCGCCCATGAACGAAGCCCCGCAGAGCGCTGAGTTGATCTCGGGTCGGCAGGGACGGCTGGACAGGGCGCTCGGTCACGAACCGACTCTATCGATGCCGTCCCTGCCTGCCACGCCTGATGCCGGTTCCAACTCTCGTGACCAGGTTCCAACTAGCGCGTCATGGCTCACGATCACGCAGGGTGTCGACCGCGCAGCTGTGCCAACAAGCGTGAGCATCCGCCAACAAGGCTGAGCAGTCACACGACGGCAGCATGCCCGATCGGGGTGCCGGGGTGCGCTGCGTTGTCCACAGGCTCGGGTGCATGATCGGATCATTCGTCCGCATACCCTGTGGATAACTTGACGTCCGGTGCGAGGTCGGATTCCGGACACCTTCTGTCGGCCTTTCGTTCCCGATCGCTCCACGAAACATTTCGGCCACGGCAGCGGACTTCTGTCAGGGGTACCGGGTAACGTCGTGTGCCATGGCAGCCGAACGGGACTCCCATCCCCAGGCGTCGCCTCGGCGTGCCCGTGCAGCGTCCGGGTCGCAAGTGGCGGCGCCGAGTACGCGCGGGCGTCCGGAGCAGCAACCAGGGGCCGCGCGGTCGGAGCCGTTCGACCGTTCCCGGGTGGAGGTGCGGCGCAGCGCCCGGCGCAGCCGGACGGTCTCCGCGTACCGGGAGGGCGACCGCACCATCGTGCTGATCCCGGCCCGGATGTCGCACGCCGAGGAACAGCGCTGGGTCGCGCAGATGCTGGAGAAGCTCGCCGCCCAGGAGAGCCGCCGGGTGCTCGGTGACGACGCGCTGGTGGCGCGGGCCCGTGAGCTCTCCGCCGCCTACCTGGACGACCGGGCCGAGCCGGCCCAGGTGCGCTGGGTGACGAACCAGAACTCGCGGTGGGGTTCGTGTACCCCCAGTGAGCGGACGATCCGGCTCTCGCACCGTCTCCAGGGCATGCCGGAGTACGTCGTCGACTACGTGCTGCTGCACGAGCTGGCGCATCTGCTGGTGCCGGACCACGGGCCGGCCTTCTGGGCGCTGCTGGAGGCCTATCCGAGGACGGAGCGGGCCCGCGGCTACCTGGAGGGCGTGGTGTCGGCGGCCCGGCTGCCGCACATTCCGGGGGCGCGGCACGCGGGTCCGCCGGACTCGGAACCGGCCGGTTCCTGCGGCTGAGGCGGTGGCCCCGCGGCTCGCGGGAGCCGCGGCGGACACAGGTGCGGAGTCAGGCACGGAAGAAGGGCGTGGGCCGTTGTGGCCCACGCCCCTTTTCCTGGTCCGGACGCCCCCGAACGCCTCAACCGGTCAACCGGTCAGCTGCCGGGCGCGGGCGACGAGGTCGCGCACCGATCCGTCCGTGAGGTCGGGCAGTGCGTCGAAGTCGAACCAGCGGAGGTCGAGCGACTCCTCGCTGATCAGGGCCAGGGAGCCGGGAGGCGCCACCGCGACGTACTGGACGTCGAGGTGGGTGTTCTCCGGCCGGTCCTTGCCGGTGCAGCGCACCTGGTGCCGGTCGAGCTTGACCGGGACGGGCGCGCCGTCCTGCGTCAGGAGCGTGAGGCCGGGGATGCCGGACTCCTCGGTGGCCTCGCGCAGCGCGGCGGCGGCGAGGTCGCGGTCGCCGGGCTCGCAGTGGCCGCCCATTTGCAGCCACAGGCCGACCTTGGGGTGCAGGGTGAGCAGCACCCGTCCGGCGGCCGGGTCGACGACCGCCGCGCTGGCGGTGATGTGGGCGGGCAGGCAGGAGCGGAACAGGCCCTCGGGCTGTTCGGCGAGGTGCTGCAGGTAGTCGCGGCGCAGCCGCTCCTGGTCCGGGTCGGCGGGGCGCCAGCCGTCCAGGGCGCGGACGGCGTCCGCGTGCAGGGGGCCCGCCCCGGCGGCGCCGGCTTCCGTGCCGCCGGTGCTGCCCGTGCCGCCGGGGACCGTCTCGGTGACCGTCATGCGCCGGGCTCGCCCTTTCCGTCCTCGTCGTCGTTCTTCGTCAGGTCGGGCTTCGGGCCGGATCCCGGCTCGGCCGCCGGGCCGGACGTCCCGGTGCCGCCGCCTGCGGCGGCCTCCCCGAGGAGCTTGTCGATCGCGTCGAAGTCGAGACCGCCTTCGAGGCTGCCCGCGGTGTCCCGGTGCACGAAGGCGTCCGGGTCGTCGAGGTCGGCGGCGGTGGGCAGCATGTCCGGGTGCTGCCAGAGGTCGTCGCGGCCCTCGACGCCGCGGGCGTCGGCGAGCAGCGCCCAGAGCCGGGCGGCGTCGCGCAGGCGGCGCGGCCGCAGTTCGAGGCCGACGAGGGTGGCGAAGGTCTGCTCGGCGGGCCCGCCGGCCGCGCGGCGGCGGCGGACGGTCTCGCGCAGGGCGCCGGCCTGCGGAAGGTGGGGCTCGGCGGCGGCGTGCACGACGGCGTCGACCCAGCCCTCGACGAGTGCGAGCGCGGTCTCCAGGCGGGCGAGCGCGGCCTTCTGCTCGGGGGTGTCCTCGGGCTGGAGCAGGCCGCCGGCGAGCGCCTCCTGGAGGGCCTCGGGGTTGCTCGGGTCGAGCTGGCCGACCAGCTCCTCCATGCGGGTGGTGTCGACCTTGATGCCGCGGGCGTAGGCCTCGACGGCGCCGAGCAGGTGGGCGCGCAGCCACGGCACGTGGGCGAAGAGCCGCTGGTGGGCGGCCTCGCGCAGGGCGAGGTAGAGCCGGACCTCCTCGACGGGGACGTTCAGGCCCTCGCCGAACTCGGCGACGTTCTGCGGCAGCAGCGCGGCCTTGCCGGCGGGGGCGAGCGGCAGGCCGACGTCGGTGGAGCCGACCACCTCCGCGGCGAGCGCGCCGAGCGCCTGGCCGATCTGGGTGCCGAACATGGCGCCGCCCATGGAGCGCATCATGCCCATCAGCGGGCCGGCCATGGCCTGCATCTCCTCGGGCAGGACGCCGCCCATGGCGTTGCCGACGCGCTCGGCGACCGGGTCGACGAGGTCCTTCCAGACCGGAAGGGTGGCCTCGATCCACTCGGCGCGGCTCCAGGCGACGGCGGTACCGGCGCCGGACGGGAACTCGGTGGAGCCGTCGAGCCAGAGGTCGGCGAGGCGGACGGCCTCGGCGACGGCGGAGCGCTCG
Source organism: Kitasatospora sp. NPDC058406 (assembly GCF_042722765.1). Lineage (NCBI taxonomy): Bacteria > Bacillati > Actinomycetota > Actinomycetes > Kitasatosporales > Streptomycetaceae > Kitasatospora > Kitasatospora sp. NPDC058406. Next base: position 8,066 of record NZ_JBHXKE010000026.1, on the reverse strand, counting down.
GTGGCGCTCACCGACCGGTCCTTGCTCTTGCCCTCGGCGGGCTCGGCGACGACCGTCTGCCGGGCGATGTCCTTGGCCAGCTCCCAGTTGACCGGGCCGCCCTCGAACGAGAGCATCTGACCGAGCTGCTGGAACGCGGCGCCGAGGTCGTTGGGGTTGAGGCCGCCGAACATGGCGGCGAAGGGGTTGTCGCCGGCGCCGGGGGCACCGGGGGTGCCCGGCCCGCCGGGCAGGCCGCCCATGCCGAAGAGCGCGCCGAACGGGTTGCCGGCACCGAAGCCGAAGGGCTGCGGGCCGCTCTGCTCGTCGCCGCCCTGGTCCTTCTTCTGCTCGTCTCCGGGCTTGGCCTTGCCGTCTTCGGGCTCCTCGGGCGGAACGCCGAATCCGAAGGGAAGGTCGCTCACGGGGTCCTCGATCCGGTCGGCCGTCATGCGGGTGGTGGCGGTGAAATCTGCAGGCCCGGGGCGGTCGGTGGAGTGGGGGACTCCCGGCCGGTGGGCGGCTCCCACGCGGCTGGTCCGCGCCGGGTGCACCGCCGGGCCTCCGCCTCGGGCAGGATGGACGTACGTGACACACGTACGTACGCACATAAGCTAACCGTGGAGGATGGCCGGTGAGTTCCCCGCCTTCGGACGTTCGCTCTGGGCTGACCGGAGGAGAGGACGCCCCGGACATCACGGCGTCGCCTCCTCCAGCCTATGACGGAAGACCCCTGACCGTGGCGGTCACGGGTGCCGCCGGCGTGCTCGGCGAGCGCGTCGCAGCCCGGCTGGTCGCCTCGCCGGGCGTGAAGAAAGTGCTCGCGGTGGACGACCGGCGCGGTGAGGTGCCGGGCGTCCAGTGGCGGGTCCTGGACGTGCGGGACCCCGCCGTCGCCGAGCGGCTGGCCGGCGTGGACGTGGTGGTCCACCTGGCGATGGACCTGGGCATGGAGTCGGACCCGCGGGCGCGCAGCGCCTACAACGTGCGGGGCGCGCAGACGGTGCTGACGGCCGCCGCGGCGGCCGGGGTGCACCGGGTGGTGCTCTGCACCTCCGCGATGGTCTACGGCGCGCTGGCCGACAACGAGGTCCCGCTGGCCGAGGACTCGGAGCTGCGGGCGACCGAGGAGGCCTCGCTGGTCGGGGACCTGCTGGAGATCGAGCGGCTGGCCCGGCGCGCGCCGCGGGCGCACCCGGGGCTGCAGGTGACGGTGCTGCGCCCGGCGGTGGTGGTGGGCCCCGGGGTCGACACGGTGCTGACCCGGCACTTCGAGGCGCCGCGGCTGCTGGTGGTCGCGGGTTCGCGGCCGTGCTGGCAGTTCTGCCACGTGGACGACCTGGCGGCGGCGCTGGAGTACGCGGCGCTGGGCCTGGTCGAGGGCGAGGTGACGGTCGGCTGTGACGGCTGGCTGGAGCAGGAGGACGTGGAGCGGCTGTCGGGGATCCGGCGGATGGAGCTCCCGGCCTCGCTCGCGCTGGGTACGGCGGCGCGGCTGCACCGGCTGGGGCTGACCCCGGCGCCGGCTGGTGACCTGGCGTACACGATGTACCCGTGGGTGGTGTCGGGCAGCCGGTTGCACGAGGCGGGCTGGCGGCCGACGTACACCAACGAGGAGGTGCTGGCGGAGCTGCTGGCGCAGGTGGCGGGGAAGCACGCGGTGGCCGGGCGCCGGCTGGGCGGCAAGGAGGCCGCGACCAGCCTGGGCGCGGCCGGGGCGACGGTGGCGCTGGTGGGTACGGCGGCGCTGGTGCGGCGGGCGCGGAAACGGCGCCGTTTCTGATCGGCGACGCGCCGACCGCGGTCGCCCCCGGGCCGCGGCCGGCCGCCCGGCTCCGGGTCCGGCCCCGGTCCGGGTAGCCCGGGGACTGGTCCGGGCCGGTCCGGAGGGTGGCTCACTCCGGGCCGTTTCTCACGATGCGAAATTCCTTCGTCGTGATGCGGAAAGCTCTTGCCCCGGACCACCCGGGATGGGGGATCATGGGGTCATGTCCGAGAACCACGACCCGATCCGCCTGCTCGCGATCCGCGACACCCCGCTCTCCGTCGACGAGGTGTACGACGCGGTGGGCGACGACGCGGCCGGCGGGACGACCGTCTTCGTCGGGACGGTCCGCGACCACGACGGCGGCAAGTCGGTCTCCGCACTGGAGTACAGCTGCCACCCCACGGCCGAGCAGGAGATGCGCCGGATCGCCGAGAAGATCGTCGCGGACTTCCCGGTCCGGGCGCTCGCCGCGGTCCACCGGATCGGCCGGCTGGAGATCACCGACAAGGCGGTGATCGTCGCCGTCTCCTGCGCCCACCGCGGCGAGGCGTTCGCCGCGGCCCGTCGGCTGATCGACGACCTCAAGCACGAGGTGCCGATCTGGAAGCACCAGGTCTTCGCCGACGGCGAGGAGGAGTGGGTCGGCGCCGGGAGCTGCTGACCAGCCCCCCGCAGCCCCGCCCCCCGCAGCCCCGCCGACGCGCAGGCGCGCCGGGCCCTCACTCGAACGGGTGTGGGCCTGTGCGCCGAATACTCCCTGGCAGTGAGCCGATCGGCCGTGCCGTAACCCGGAAGGCGCCGTCAACGTTGTCCGCCGGAGTGGTTAATCTGCTCATAGACACGACGAGCTGGGAGTACTGAGATGGCTGCGCTCGCCTGGTTGATCATTCCGGTTGTCGCCGCACTGCTCGCCGCCGTGTGGGCGGGGTGGGCCCAGAGGGCCCCCAGGGCGACGGGGGACCCGGCCTCACTGGCCGAACACAAGCGGTTCATGGCCGCGATGGAACGCACCACGACCGGCTCCGGTCCGGGCGAGCGCCCGGGCCGGTAGCCCGCCGGGCGTACCGTCGGCCGCGTCCCGTACTGTCGAGTCATGCCACGCCGCTCTGCGACGATGCTCGCCGCCACCCTGCTGCTCATAGCGCTGCTCTGTGTCTCGGTGCTGATGAAGGTGCCGTACACCGAGATGAGCCCGGGTCCGACGTACAACACGCTCGGGGTGCAGGAGAAGACGGGCACGCCGGTGATCACCATCACCGGCCACGAGTCGTTCCCGGCGAGCGGCCACCTCAACATGACCACCGTGCAGGTGACCGGGGCCAAGTACGAGCCCAGCCTGGTCAACGCGGTGATCGGCTGGCTGCGGGACGACGTGCTGGTGGTGCCGCACGACAACGTCTACCCCAAGGGGCAGACCGACGCCGAGGCCAAGCAGCAGAACGCCGAGGAGTTCGCGCTCTCCGAGGACCACGCCCGGACCGCGGCGCTCAAGCAGCTCGGCATCCCGATGGGCAGCGAGCTGATCGTCCAGGCCGTCACCGCCGGAGCCCCGGCCGAGGGCCGGCTGCACGCCGGCGACCAGATCGTCGCCGTCGACGGCACCGCGGTGGCCGACCCGGAGGGCGTGGCCAAGGCGGTCACCAAGCGCCAGCCCGGCGAGCAGGTGGTCTTCACCGTCGTGCCGCGGGTCAAGGAGGGCTCGGCCGAGCCGGGGGTGCGCACCGACATCACCGTCCCGACCGTGAAGTCGCCCGACAGCGGCTCCGCGATGGTCGGCATCCGTCCGGGCCTGAAGCACACCTACCCGTTCCGGATCGACATCGGGCTGCAGGACGTCGGCGGGCCCAGTGCCGGCCTGATGTTCTCGCTCGGCATCATCGACAAGCTGACGCCCGGCGACCTCACCGACGGCCGGTTCGTGGCCGGCACCGGCACCATCGACGACAACGGGGCGGTCGGGCCGATCGGCGGCATATCGATGAAGCTGATCGCCGCACGGGACGCCGGCGCCGAGTACTTCCTCACGCCGGCCGCCAACTGCGCCGAGGCGGGGAAGAACACCCCGGACGGGCTGACCCTGGTCAAGGCCGAGACGCTGGACGGCGCGCTGAAGTCGCTGGAGCAGATCCGCTCCGGGCAGACCTCCGCACTGCCGTCCTGCGCCGCGTAGCCGACCGACCGACCCACCGGCGGCCGGCCGGCCGGCCGGGCGGGCGATCGCGAGACCGGAAGACCTGAAGCTCGCGAGATCGTCGGACCGGCGTGCGGAAGACCGGTCAACCGGCCGGACGGCCGGGTGACCGGGTGGCCGTTGCGCTACGAGAAGGTCGCCAGCAGGGCCTCGGTCAGGCCCGGCACCAGGTCGGGGCCGGTCAGCACCTCGCGCGCGACGTCCTTGGACCGCAGCCGCAGCGCGACCTCCTTCTTCCCGCCGCGCAGCACGGCGGCGGTGATCCGCACCTCTTCGCGCTTGGGGTGGTTGGCCACCCAGTCGGCGAGCTGGGCGTCGCTGGCGTTGCGCGGGCGGGTCTGCTCGGAGCCGGGCGGCAGCATCAGCCGCTCGACCACCAGCGCGCAGCCGGCGACCGCGTCGGGCCAGGCGATGGTGCCGAGGAACTTGTCCAGCTCCATGCCGGCCGGCAGCTCGTCCTGCTCGACCGGGGTGAGGCCGGCCTCCTCGGTGTCGGCGAGGCCGAGCTGCTTGGCGATGCGCGGGTCGGCCTTGCGCAGGGCGGCGCTGTCCACCAGGGCGAACAGCCGGGCCGGGAGGTCCCAGCCGAGGGTGGCGGCGTACTCGTCGATCTCCAGGGCGGCCCGGGTCAGCGGGGTCGCGGCCGGGAGCGTGGAGACGTCGTCGGGGAGATTGGATCCATCGGACATGCCTCAATCCTCACACGCCGGGCGGGTCCGGCGGGCCCGGCGGTGCCGGGTCCCGCGCCGGGCGCGGTGCCGGGCGGTGCCGTGGGGAGCCCGTCGGGGGGCCGGACGGAGGCCGTCCGGGAGCCGTCCGGGAGCGCCGTGAGGTCCCCGCCGGCGGGGGAGCGGGGGCCGGCTGCGCTCGTAACCGTCTGCTAACGGTGGGAACTCGGCTAAAGCCTGGTTAAGTTGCACTGAAGACCGACCGACTCCAGACGACACAACTGAGGTGCCACCGTGGTATTCCAGATGCCGGAACGCTCAGGGCCGGGTTTCCGGCGCAGAGTAGGCCCGCCCTCCCGGCGGGCGCGAGTGCTCCTGCTGACCTTGGGAGTGCTCGCGGTCCTCTTCCTGCTGTTCGTCATGTTCGCCGGATTCTGGACGGACTGGCTCTGGTTCAAGTCGGTCCAGTACTCCTCGGTGTTCACCACCCAGCTCTGGACCAAGATCGGGCTGTTCGCGGTCTTCGGCCTGCTGATGGCGGTGATCGTCGGCTTCAACGTGTGGCTGGCGCACCGGCTGAGGCCGCCGCTGTCGGCGATGTCGGTCGAGCAGCAGAGCCTGGACCGCTACCGCTCGGGCCTGGCGCCGTTCAAGCGCTGGGCGCTGATCGGGATCTCGCTGGTGATCGGGCTGGTGGCGGGTGCCGCGGCCTCGGGCCAGTGGCGGACGTGGCTGCTGTGGACCAACGGGACCTCGTTCGGGGTCAAGGACCCGCAGTTCGGGCGGGACGTCTCGTTCTACGCCTTCGATCTGCCGTTCTACGAGTTCGTGCTGGGCTTCGCGTTCAGCGCGGTGATCGTCTCGCTGCTGACCTCGGTGCTGGTGCACTACCTGTACGGCGGGCTGCGGCTGCAGGGACCGGGCCGGCGGGCGAGCGTCGGTGCGCAGGGGCACCTGGCGGTGCTGCTGGGCATCTTCGTGCTGCTGAAGGCGGTGGCGTACTGGCTGGACCGGTACGCGCTGGCCGTGAAGACCGGCGCCTACCGGGAGGTCTCCGGCTGGACCGGCCTGCGGTACGTGGACGCCAACGCGTTCCTGCCGGCGAAGACGATCCTGTTCTTCGTCGCGATCATCTGCGCGGTGCTGTTCTTCCTGACCCCGGTGCGGCGCACCTGGGCCCCGGCCCTGATCGGGCTGGGCCTGATGGTGCTGTCGGCGGTGCTGATCGGCGGGGTGTACCCGGCGATCGTGCAGCAGTTCCAGGTCAAGCCGAACGAGCAGGCCAAGGAGACGCCCTACATCCAGAAGAACATCGACGCGACGCGCCAGGCGTACGGGATCTCGGACAGCCAGACGATCCCGTACACCCCGAAGGGCACGACCGACGCCGAGGCGCTGAAGCCGGACGCGCAGACCATCTCGGACATCCGGCTGATCGACCCGAACGTCGTCTCGCCGACCTTCCAGTCGATCGAGCAGCAGCGGTCGTACTACGCGTTCCCGCAGACCCTGGACGTGGACCGGTACGGCAAGGACGCGGGCGCCCAGGACACCGTGATCGGCCTGCGCGAGCTGGACCTCAACGGTGTGCAGCGGAACTGGATCAACGACCACTTCAAGTACACCCACGGCTACGGCGCGGTGGTGGCCAAGGGCAACCAGGTCAACGACAAGGGCCAGCCGGTCTTCACCGAGTCCGGCCTGCCGGCGACGGGTTCGCTGGGCGACTACCAGCAGCGGATCTACTACGGCGAGAAGACCTCCACGTACTCGATCGTGGGCGGCTCCAACCAGGAGATCGACTACACCACCGACTCCGGTGAGAACAAGCAGTACAAGTACACCGGCGGCAGCGGCGTCTCGCTGAACAACCCGCTGACCCGGGCCGCGTACGCGGTGAAGTTCGCCGAGCCGCAGATCCTCTACGCGGGGGCGATCACCGACGGCGCCAAGGTGATCTACGACCGGACGCCCAAGGAGCGGGTGGAGAAGGTCGCGCCGTGGCTGTCGATCGACGCCGACCCGTACCCGGTGGTGGAGAACGGCCGGGTGGTCTGGGTGCTGGACGGCTACACCACCTCGGACGGCTACCCCTTCTCGTCGAAGACGACGCTGGGCACGGCCACCAAGGACTCGCTGACCAACCAGCGCGGTGAGCTGCTGACCGTCGCCAACCAGGTCAACTACATCCGCAACTCGGTCAAGGCCACCGTGGACGCGTACACCGGCGAGGTGACGCTGTACCAGTGGGACGAGAACGACCCGGTGCTGAAGACCTGGATGAAGGCGTTCCCGGACACCGTGAAGGCCAAGGCGGAGATCCCGGGCACGCTGATGCCGCACCTGCGCTACCCGCAGGACATGTTCAAGGTGCAGCGCGACCTGCTGGGCCAGTACCACGTGACGGACGCCAACTCGTTCTTCAACGGCAGCGACATCTGGCAGGTCCCGGTGGACCCGACCAGCGACACCAAGCAGTTCCAGCCGCCGTACTACCTGACGGTGCGGATGCCGGACCCGGCGGTCACGTCGGCGAGCTTCTCGCTGACGACCACCTTCGTGCCGCGCGGCCGGGACAACCTGGCGGCGTTCATGGCCGTCAGCGCCGACCCGGGCCCGGACTACGGCAAGCTCCGGATCCTCAAGGTGCCGGGGGACTCCAAGACGCTCGGCCCCAACCTGGTGCAGTCGCAGTTCAACTCGCGGCAGGAGGTGGCGCAGCAGATCACCCTGCTGAAGAGCGGCGGTGACTCGGAGCTGGAGTACGGCAACCTGCTGACGCTGCCCGTCGGCGGCGGCCTGCTGAACGTCGAGCCGGTGTACGTCCGCGGGCGCGGCGCCAAGTACCCGACGCTGCAGAAGGTGCTGGCGGTCTACGGCAACGACAACGTGGCGTTCGAGAACACGCTGGAGGAGGCGCTGCGGAAGGTGTTCGCGGGCGCGGCGCCGGCGACCACGCCGACCGCACCCACCACGCCGACGAACCCGACGACGCCCACCAACCCGACGACGCCGACGAATCCGACGACGCCGGCGCCGGGGAGCACGGTCACGCCCGAGCTGCAGAAGGCGATGGCGGACGTGCTGAAGGCGCAGGGCGAGCTCGACAACGCCGCCAAGTCCGGTGACTGGGTGGCCGTCGGGCAGGCTCAGAAGGCGCAGAGCGAGGCGGCCAAGGCGCTGGCCGCGGCCTTGCAGAAGGCCGGTCTCGCGCCCGCGGCCGCGTCGGCGGGGCCCTCGCCCGGGGCTCCGTCGGGGGCTCCGTCGGGGACGCCCGCCCCGTCGGGCTCACCGGGGGCCACCCCGGCGCCAACGCCGAGCACCGGCCCCTGAGCCGCTGAGCTGCGGCGACCGATTTCTGTCCCACCCCGCGACCGTGTTATGGTTTGGCTACCGACGCGGGGTGGAGCAGCTCGGTAGCTCGCTGGGCTCATAACCCAGAGGTCGCAGGTTCAAATCC
>NZ_JBHXKE010000025.1:0-57913 GCF_042722765.1 Kitasatospora sp. NPDC058406 | reverse complement strand
GTCCACGGTCCGGGACCGTTTACCGCCCGTAAGCCCGCACGCCGTAAGGTGAGTCCATCATGGCTTCGAAGACATTCGAGGAGCTCTTCACCGAGCTCCAGCAGAAGGCCGCCACCGGCGACCCCTCGTCCTCCCGTACCGCGCAGCTCGTCCAGCAGGGCGTCCATGCGATCGGCAAGAAGGTCGTCGAGGAGGCCGCAGAGGTCTGGATGGCCGCCGAGTTCCAGTCGGACGAGCAGACCGCCGAGGAGATCTCCCAGCTCCTCTACCACCTTCAGGTGATGATGGTCGCCCGTGGGCTGACGCTCGACGACGTCTACAAGTACCTCTAGAACCGGTCCGGCACGTAACCCCCTTCGTCACACCCAACAGGTAAGGAACAGACCTCCATGCTGCGCATCGCCGTTCCCAACAAGGGTTCGCTCTCGGGTCCTGCGGCGGAGATGCTCCATGAGGCCGGCTACCGCCAGCGCAAGGACGCCAAGGAGCTCGTGCTGGTCGACCCGGGCAACCAGGTCGAGTTCTTCTTCCTGCGCCCGCGCGACATCGCGGTCTACGTCGGCTCCGGCCGCCTCGACGTCGGCATCACCGGCCGTGACCTGCTCCTGGACTCGCACTCCAACGCGGAGGAGGTGCTGGCCCTCGGCTTCGGCGGCTCCACCTTCCGCTTCGCCCGCCCGGAGGGCGTGGACGTCCAGGACGTGCAGGGGCTGGAGGGTCTGCGGATCGCCACCTCCTACACCGGCCTGGTCGAGCAGCACCTCGCCGACCACGGGGTCAAGGCCACCGTCACCAAGCTGGACGGCGCGGTCGAGACCGCGGTGCAGCTGGGCGTCGCCGACGTGATCGCCGACGTGGTGGAGACCGGCACCAGCCTGCGCAACGCGGGCCTGGAGGTGTTCGGTGAGCCGATCCTGGTCTCCGACGCCGTGGTGATCCGGCCCAAGGGCGCCGGCGAGGACCCGGCCGTCGACCAGTTCCTGCGCCGTCTGCAGGGCGTCCTGGTGGCCCGCCGCTACGTGCTGATGGACTACGACATCCGCGCCGAGAACGTCGGCGCCGCCGTCGGTCTCACCCCGGGCCTGGAGTCGCCGACCGTCTCCCCGCTGCACACCGAGGGCTGGGTGGCCGTCCGCGCGATGGTGCTCCGCAAGGAGGCCCAGCGGATCATGGACGACCTGTGGAGCATCGGCGCCCGGGCGATCCTGGTCACCAACATCCACGCCTGCCGTCTCTGATCCGCCTGCCGCCTGCGGCCCCGCAGGTAAGGACCGGTTGAATGGGGCGGGGACGCCGTACGCGTCCCCGCCCCTTCCCCGCACCAGCCGTCGAACCACCCCGGAGCCCCTCGTGTCCACCACCGCCGAGTTCCCCGTCACCTGGGCCCCGCGCCGCACCCGTGCCGTCCTGCTGCCGGTCTGCGCGCTGCTGGTGGTGCTGTTCGCCGTGATGGCGGTCGCGCTGCCGGCGAACTGGCAGTTCAACGACCGGCTGATGATGGCGGCCAGCGGGGTGTTCTTCGCCTCGGTGGGCCTGATGCTGGCCCGCCCCCGGGTCAGGGCCGACGCCGAGGGCGTCACCGTGGTCAACTTCGTCCGCAGCCGTCGCCTGGCCTGGGCCGAGATCGTCCGGGTCAACTTCCGCCAGGGCGACCCGTGGGCCACGCTCGACCTCGCGGACGGCTCCTCGCTGGCCGCCGTCGGCATCCAGTCCGGTGTGGGCAAGGCCCAGGCGATCGCGGACGCCCGCGCGCTGCGCGACCTGGTCGAGCGCCGCGGCCACTGAGCCGCCGAGCCGCCGTTCCGCCCCCTCGCACCGCCCTTCGCCCCTTCACGCCCTTCGCGGGTCCGAACACGGATCCGACATGCGCACGGGTATCGTCTACGCTGGTAAAAGCGGGGCAAAGGCATTGTCCTGCCCGAAAACGACCTGAGGAGTGAAACCCCCCGTCCATGGACGATCCGTCCGGTAGTACCTACGCCGCCCAACTTCCGACCCTCGGAAGGCAGGCGGCACTGTGATCACCGCCTGGCTGCTGCTGCTCGCAGCCCTTCTGCTCATCCTCGCCAACGGCCTCTTCGTGGCCGCCGAGTTCGCCTTCGTGACCGTCGAGCGCGGCGCCGTCGAGCGCTCCGCCGAGGCCGGGGACGCCAAGTCCGGCCGGGTCTCCAAGGCCCTGCGGCACCTCTCCTTCGAGCTCTCCGGAGCCCAGCTCGGCATCACCGTCACCTCGCTGGTGGTCGGCATGCTCGCCGAGCCGGCGCTCTCCGTCCTCCTGAAGCCCGTCCTCACCGGCGTCGGCCTGCCCGAGGGCGCGGCCCGAGGCACCGGCGTGATCATCGGCATGGTGCTCGCCACCGTGGTCCAGATGGTGATCGGTGAGCTGGTCCCGAAGAACTGGGCGATCTCCCGGCCGCTCCAGGTGGCCCGCGCGGTCGCCGCGCCGCACATGGCCTTCTCGCGCGTCTGCCGCCCGCTGATCAGCGTGCTGAACGGTTCGGCCGACCGGATGGTCCGCGCCTTCGGGATCGAGCCGCAGGAGGAGCTGGGCCACGCCCGGACCCCTGCCGAGCTGGTCTCGCTCGCGCGTCACTCGGCCAGGGCCGGCGCCATAGACGAGGAGTCCGCCACCCTGTTCGTGCGGACCCTCGGCCTCGGCGACCTCACCGCCGAGTCCGTGATGACCCCGAGGATCGACGTGGCCGCGCTCCAGCACGACGCCAGCGCCGCCGACGTCCTCAACCTGACCCGCGCCACCGGCCTCTCCCGCTTCCCGGTCTACAGCGACAGCCTGGACGAGGTCACCGGCACCGTCACGCTCAAGGACGCGCTCGCCGTCCCCTCCGGCCGGCGCGCCTCGGTCCGGGTCTCCGACCTGGCCGTGCCGCCGCTGCTGGTGCCCGCGATGCTCCCGGCCGAACGGCTGCTCGACCAGCTGCGCCGCCTCCAGCCGATGGCCATCGTGGTGGACGAGTACGGCGGCACCGCCGGCGTGGTCACCGTCGAGGACATCGTCGAGGAGATCGTCGGCGAGGTGCAGGACGAGCACGACCCGGCCGACACCCCCGAGCTGCTGCCGCTGCCGCCGGTCGACGGACAGCCCGTCTGGGCCGCCGACGGCCGCGCCCGGCTCGACCAGCTGGAGGCCATCGGCCTGTACGCCCCGGACGGTCCGTACGAGACCCTGGCCGGCCTGGTCACCGACCTGCTCGGCAAGCTGCCCGCCCCGGGCGAGCAGACCGAGCTGCCCGGCTGGCGGTTCACCGTCGAGGCCGTGGACCGCCACCGGACCAGCCGGGTCCGGGTGGAACGCACCGCCGAGCACCACCACTTCTTCGGCGACGACGAGGACGGGACCCGATGACCGCGCTCCAACTGGCCGTCGCCGTCCTGCTGCTCCTCGGCAACGCCTTCTTCGTCGGCGCGGAGTTCGCCGTCGTCTCGGTCCGGCGCAGCCAGATCGAGCCGCTCGCCGAGGCCGGCAACAAGCGTGCCCGCACCGTGCTGCACGCGCTCTCCAACGTCTCCGCGATGCTCGCCGCCGCCCAGCTCGGCATCACCGTCTGCTCGCTGGGCCTCGGTGCCCTCGCCGAGCCGACCATCGCCCACCTGCTGGAGGGGCCGTTCCACGCGATCGGCATCCCGTCCGGCCTGATGCACCCGCTCTCGTACGGCATCGCCCTGGCCGTCGTGGTCTACCTGCACATGGTGCTGGGCGAGATGGTGCCCAAGAACATCGCGCTGGCCGGCCCGGAGAAGGCCGCGCTCTGGCTCGGCCCGCCGCTGGACCGCCTGGCCCGCTGGCTCACCCCGGTGATCTCGTTCCTGAACGCCTTCGCCAACGGCGTGCTGAAGCTGTTCAAGGTCGAGGTCAAGGACGAGGTGGAGTCGGTCTTCACCACCGAGCAGCTGATGTACCTGCTCGTCGACTCCCGGGACGCCGGCCTGCTCGACGAGGGCCGCCAGGAACGTCTGGAGGACGCCCTGGAGCTGGGCCGCCGCCCGGTCACCGAGGTCCTGCTCACCCCTGAGCAGCTGGTCACCGTGGACACCAAGGTGACCGCCGCACAGATCGAGGAGCTGGCGCTGCGCACCGGGTTCTCGCGCTTCCCGGTCGCCGACGGCGACCCGGCCGGCCACGGCTACCTGGGGTACCTGCACCTCAAGGACATCCTGGACGTCGAGGACCCGACCGCGCCGGTCCCGGCCCGCCTCTGGCGGCCGATCACGGTGGTGCGCGGCACGCTCCCGCTGGACGACGCGCTCGGCGCCATGCGCCGGGCCGCCTGCCACCTGGCGGCCGTCCTCGACGCCGACGGGCGGACGCTCGGCGTGGTGATGCTGGAGGACGTCCTGGAGGAGCTGGTCGGCGAGGTCCACGACCCGGACCACCGCTCCGCGGCGTAGCCGGCCCCGGCCTTCGGCCCGGCCCTTTCGCTCAGGGCGATTCCGCTCTGAGCGTGCGACTGTTCCCATGCCGCCCACCCTCTGTGCAGGGTGGGCGGCATGAAGCTTCTACTGCTGGGTGGGACGGAGTTCGTCGGTCGGGCCGTGGCCGAGGACGCGGTGGCGAGAGGGTGGGAGGTGACGGTCTTCCACCGGGGGACGCACGCTCCGCCGGAGGGGGTGGCCGAGGTCCGGCACGGGGACCGGACGGCCGGGGGCGGGCTCGCGGCGCTCGCCGAGGGGGAGTGGGACGCCGTGGTGGACACCTGGTCCGGCGCCCCGTCGGCGGTGCGCGAGAGCGCCCGCCTGCTGGCCGGCCGGGTCGGCCGGTACGCGTACGTGTCCAGCCGCTCGGTGTACGCCTACCCGGCCCCGGCCGGCGCGGACGAGACCGCGCCGGTGGTCGACGGTTCGCCCGACGACGGCGGTGACGTGGCGTACCCGCAGGCCAAGCGGGGCGGCGAGCTGGCGGTGCTGGACGCGTTCGGCGACCGGGCCCTGCTGGTGCGGGCCGGACTGATCCTCGGCCCGTACGAGAACATCGGCCGGCTGCCCTGGTGGCTCGGCCGGATCGCCCGCGGCGGCCCGGTGCTGGCCCCCGGGCCGCGCGACCTCGCCGTGCAGTACATCGACGCCCGCGACCTCGCGGCCTGGACGCTGGACGCCCTGGCGGCCGGCCTCGGCGGTCCGTACGACCTGGTCGGCCCCAGGGGGCACGCGACCATGGGCGAGCTGCTGGAGGCCTGTGTGGCGGCCACCGGCGCGGACGCCGAGCTGCGCTGGACGGAGCCCGCGCCGATCCTGGCGGCCGGCGTCGAGCCGTGGAGCCACCTGCCGGTCTGGATCCCGCCGGGCGAGCTGTACGACACCATGCACGGCTCCGACGTCGCCAAGGCGGTCGCGGCCGGGCTGCGCTGCCGCCCGGTGGCGGAGACCGTCGCCGACACCTGGGCCTGGCTGACCGCGATCGGCGGCACCGCGCCGCAGCGCCCGGACCGGCCGAAGGTGGGGCTGGACCCGGAGCTGGAGGCGAAGGTGCTGGCGGGCTGAGCGGGCCGCCGGTGACCGGACCGGGCGGGGCGGCTCGCCCGGCCGGTCGCCCCGGCCCGGTGCCTGCCCGCAGCCTGCCCGGTACCGGTTCAGCTCCGGCCGTCGATCAGCTCCCCGTACGCCTGGACCAGGTCGGGCAGCCGGAGGGTGGCCAGGTCCTCGCGGCCGGGCGGTTCGCGCAGCATGGTGAGCCGCAGGTCCCGGTAGGCGCAGGACTTCTCGTACAGGGTGCGGATGAACCGGCCGTTGCCCAGCTCGTCAATCCAGCCCTCGCGGACCACGTGGGTGCAGATCGAGGCCAGCTCCTCGGTGGCGTCCTCGTCCCAGCCGTCCCCGTCCCGCCCGGCGAGCGCCGAGCCGATCGCGGTCAGCTCGCCGGGGCGGTAGCTGGGGAAGTCGACCCGGGTGGTGAAGCGGGAGTTGAGGCCGGGGTTGGTGGCGAGCAGCCGGTTCATGCCCTCGGGGTAGCCGGCCAGGATCACCACCAGCCGGTCACGGTTGTCCTCGGCGCGCTTGAGCAGGACCTGGAGCGCCTCGTCGCCGTACGCGTCGCCCTTGCTGTAGCCGGAGTTGGAGAGGCTGTACGCCTCGTCGATGAAGAGCACGCCGTCCAGCGCGGAGTCGATCAGCTCGTTCGCCTTGACCGCGGTCTGTCCGAGGAACTCGCCGACCAGGTCGGCCCGTTGGGCCTCGACCAGGTGGTCGCCGGAGAGCAGCCCGAGGGCGTGGAAGACCCGGCCGAGGATCCGGGCCACGGTGGTCTTGCCGGTGCCGGAGGGGCCGGAGAAGACGAAGTGGCGCTTGGGCGGCTGGACCGGCAGGCCCTGCTCGGCGCGGAGCCGGGCCATCCGCAGCTGTGCGGAGAGCGCCCGGACCTGCCGCTTGACCGGCTCCAGACCGACCATCTGCGACAGTTCGGCCAGGGCCGCGTCCAAGTCGCCCCGGTCGTCCTCGCGTTCGACCGTGGTGAAGGCGTTCGCGGTGCGGGGGAGCGCCTCGCCCCGGGCCGGGGCGGGGGCGGCCGGCGCGGCCGGGGCCGGCTGCGGAGCGGCCGAAGAACCGGAGCGCCCGCCGCCCGCCGTGGAACCGGGCCCGCTGCCGGGTCTGTTGTCGGTGCCGGTCCCCGCGGTGGCGGGCGCGGCCGGCGCCGCGGGGTAGGGCTCGGCGTCCGGGCCGGGAACATCCGCAACCGAACCGCCAGGGCCGTCGGGACCGGTGAGGGCCGGCCCCGGCCCCTCCGCGCCGACACCCGCCGGGTTCGGACTCCCGCCGGCGAGGCCGTCGCCGCCGAGCCCCTCGACGCCGGGACCGCCCGGGCCGGGAGCCTCCGCGCCGACCGGGTCCGGCCCGAAGGCCCCGTAGCCGACGGGGTCGAGCCCCGTCGGGTCCAGCGCGTCCAGCGCCTCCACGGAGCCCGGCGAACCCGGGGGATCCAGGGGATCCAGCCCGTCCTCCGGGCCGCCCGCGCGGCCCGTCTCGCGGCCGAGCCCGCCCGCTGCGCCGGATTCCAGCAGCGCGTCGGCGACGCCGTCCTCCGCCGAGATCGCGGTGAGCCGGGCCGCGGTGTCCATGAACGCGGGATCGGCCCGGTGGACGGCCCGGTAGAGCGGTAACGCGGCCGCGCTGCGCCCGGCGCCCTCGTACGAGCGGGCCAGCCAGTACCGCAGCTCCTTGCGCTGCGGCTGCTCGGAGCGGCAGCGGGCGAGCGAGGCGGCGAGCGGCCCCTGGGCCTGCGCGCACATGTCCAGCCGGACCCGCGCCATGCCGGCGAAGAGTCCGGCCTCGATGCCGAGCAGCGGGTCGTCCAGCAGCCGGTCGGTGTCCCTGATCAGCTGCTCCCAGTCCTTCAGGAGGTAGGACCGGCAGGCGTGCAGGAACCGGGCGCACGGGTCGTCGTCGGGGGCCGGGCACTGTTCCAGGGCCTGGTCCAGCTCGGTGAGGTGACGCCCGTCGAGCCAGTGGGAGGCGTGGGCGAGCGCCAGGTCCCGGGTGTTCTCCAGGACCGGCTGCACCCACCAGCCGAGCCAGTACCAGGAGCTGAGCGGCCGGCCGTGCCGGCGGCGTTGTTCACCGAACCGCTTCTGGTAACGGTACATGGCGAGCAGCGCGCCGGAGGTGTCGCTGCGCAGCGCGTGCAGGCCGAGCCAGGCGTCGGCCATGCCGGGGTCCAGTCGCACGGCGGCGCGGAACTCCTCCTCGGCCCGGGAGTACGCGCCGGCCGTGTAGGCGTCCATGGCACGGAGCCAGGCACGGTCGGCGAGCCGGTCCGGCGCCGTGCCGCCCGCGTTGTTGCTGTCGGAACTCTCCACCGTCGTCACTCACGCCCCCCGCGGTGTGGCTCGGGGCTCGGCCGGCGGGGCGATGTGCGGAGCCGGCCGGTGGTCGTCAACCCCCGGGGCGCCTATGCGCCTGCCAGGAATCGTACCGGCGCGGCGCTGATCCGGAAGGGTGCCGCACGATGTCAAATGCGATCGGGGGTGCGGCCGTTGGACGGTGGCCGGGACCGGGGGAGGAATGACGGACGGCACCCCCGGCTCACGGGGGAACAAGCCGGGGATGCCGGGTCCGAGGTTGCGGATTCAACGAACCCGGCAACGTGGGAGAACCTAATTCCTGGAGATACCGCAGGTCAAGCGCTTGTTGAAGGTTCACCGAACGTGCTCGGCGCGATCCGTCCGGTCACTCCGTCGACCAGGTTTCCGGCGAACGGCCGGCTCGGGTCGTCGGCGAAATGTGCGGTTTCGGCCGATGCCCAGCCCTCCCAGAACTCGGCCAGTCCGGGCCCGTCCCGTTCCTCGCCGCGCCGCCGGGCCGCCGCGGCGTCCAGCTCCATCCAGATCAGCCGGCTCAGCCACGGCCGCACCGCGCGCCGCCCGGCGCCGACCCCCTCGATCAGGACCACCGGCGCGAGCGGCACCGCGGCGGTGCGGGCGAACCGGCGCAGCGTCCAGTCGTAGACCTCGTACGCGGCGTCCCGCCCGGCCGCCAGCGGCTCCAGCACCTGCGTGCGCAGGCGCCCGGTCCAGCCGAACGGTTCGGCGTGGGTGGCCAGGTCGTCCAGGTGGACCACCGGCGCCCCGCCCAGCGCCGCCGCCAGCCGGTCCGTGAACGTGGTCTTGCCCGAACCCGCGTGGCCGTCCACCGAGACCAGCCGCACGGGCCCGCAGGAGGGCGGCAGCGCCCGCAGCCCGGCGGCCAGGCCGGCCAGGTCCGGAGCGGGCGTGCGGGGCCCCTCTACAGGGGGAGCGGGGGTCTCGGAACAAGCCACAACGTCAACCCTACGGGGGGCCGTGCGCCGGTACGGACAGTGAGGGAAGGCAGGTCGTGACGGCAGCGCCGTGATCGGGCATACTCACTTCGCCACGTATGTGAACGGCCGTTCACCGCAATCCGGTGCCGGTCGGGCCGACCTGCCACACCCCGCGCGGGGCCCACCACTCCCGGGGCCCGGTGCCAGATCGAGGAGGCGACCAGCCGCTATGACCCCCTCCCCTGCGAAAGCCGTGGACCGCCAGCTGCCGAGCGAGGAGGCCCGTGAGCTCCTGAGCCTGACCCGGGACCTCGTCCAGCGCGAGCTGCAGCCGCGCGCCGCCGAGGACGAGGCCGTCGGCCGCTTCCCGCGCGAGGTCTTCCGCACGCTCGGCGAGGCCGGCCTGCTCTCGCTCCCGTACGACGAGAGGCACGGCGGCGGCGAGCAGCCCTACGAGGTCTACCTCCAGGTGCTGGAGGAGCTGGCGGCCGGCTGGCTGGCCGTCGGCCTCGGCGTCAGCGTCCACACGCTCTCCTGCCACGCGCTCGCCACCTTCGGCAGTGACGAACAGCGCGACCGCTGGCTCCCGGGCATGCTCTCCGGCGAGCAGCTCGGCGCCTACTGCCTCTCCGAGCCGCAGTCCGGCTCCGACGCCGCCGCCCTGCGCACCCGCGCCGACCTGGACGGTGACGCGTACGTGGTCAGCGGCACCAAGGCGTGGATCACCCACGGCGGCCACGCCGACTTCTACAGCTCGCTGGTCCGGACCGGCGAGGAGGGCGCGCGCGGGATCAGCTGCCTGCTGGTGCCCGGTACCCAGCCCGGGCTGTCGGCGGCCCCGCCGGAGCACAAGATGGGCATGAAGTCCTCGCCGACCGCCCAACTGCACTTCGACGGCGCCCGGGTCCCCCGGGAGCGGCTGATCGGCAGTGAGGGCCAGGGCTTCCAGATCGCGCTCGCCGCGCTCGACTCCGGCCGCCTCGGCATCGCGGCCTGCGCGGTCGGCGTCGCCCAGGCCGCGCTCGACCAGGCCGTCGACTACGCGCGCACCCGCCGCCAGTTCGGCCGCCCGATCGCGGACTTCCAGGGCCTGTCGTTCCTGCTCGCCGACATGGCCACCCAGATCGAGGCCGGCCGGGCGCTCTACCTGGCCGCCGCCCGCAAGCGCGACGCCGGGCTGCCGTTCTCCAAGGAGGCGGCGATGGCCAAGCTGTTCTGCACCGACGCGGCGATGAAGGTGACCACGGACGCCGTGCAGGTGCTCGGCGGCTACGGCTACACGCAGGACTTCCCCACCGAGCGGTACATGCGCGAGGCCAAGGTGCTGCAGATCGTCGAGGGCACCAACCAGATCCAGCGCCTGGTGATCGGCCGCCACCTCACCAAGGGCTGAGCGGGGGCGGCCCGTGAACGGCCTCCGGGCGTCGCTCCAGGGTGCGGAGCGACGCCCGGAGGTGTCTCTTCCTCTGAGGTCCCGTCAACGACGTTCGGACAAGCCGCCGTTCAGGATGCGGTGGTTCGGCGTACGGCCGCCCGGGGCGCGGTCGTTCAGCGCCGGGTCAGTCGGCTGCGCTGTTCGGGGATGGCCGGGGCGGGCTCCACCCGGACCGGGCGGTGCACCATCGCGTGGGAGAACGGCTGGGTGCGCCAGTCGAGTTCGGAGGGCAGGGCGAGCAGCGCCTCCAGACCGGTCGGCTCCGCGTCCTCGGCGGCGTCCACCTCGGCCAGGTCGTCCGACGGCACGCCCGAACCCGGGCAGAGCGCGGGGGAGAAGGGGTGCCAGGCGGTCGGCAGGACGGCGTGCTGCGGGAGCCGCTCCTCGTCGCCCACCAGGGCGATCGGACGCCGGCACTCCGGGCAGTGCACCCGGAAGATCTCCCAGGTGTCGGCCTCGCCCGGGTCCACCCCGGGCGCGGCGTCGTAGGGGACCGCGAGGTCCTCGCGGTCGCTCGTATCGTGGGAGTCGTCCGCGCCCGTCGGGCGGTGGTCGGCTACGCGCATGGTGATCCCCCTCGGATCGGGCCCGGCGTGGTCGCCCGGGGCCACAACCAGCACTTCCCGCCGACGCGGACTCATAATCCTGCGGCCGGGCGCACTGTGATGCACCGGGTGTGTCGTCCGCCACATTCGCCCGGCATGTGCCTGTATGACACCCCGTGGCGCCCCGGGTGACTCCGCGTGCGCCCGCCCCGGCACCGCGTGCGCCCCCGAGGGGGTAGGTTTGCGCCTTGTGGAGGATCTCGACCAACGCATCGTCCAGCTGCTCCTCCAGGACGGCCGGATGAGCTACACGGACCTGGGCAAGGCGACCGGCCTGTCCACCTCGGCGGTGCACCAGCGCGTGCGCCGGCTGGAGCAGCGCGGCGTCATCCGCGGCTACACCGTCATCGTCGACCCGGACGCCGTCGACCTGGCCCTGACCGCGTTCATCTCGGTCAAACCGTTCGACCCCAGCTCCCCGGACGACACGCCCGAACGGCTGGCCGGCCTGCCCGAGATCGAGGCCTGTCACAGCGTCGCCGGCGAGGAGAACTACATCCTCAAGGTCCGGGTCGGCGCCCCCGGTGACCTGGAGGACCTGCTGGCCCGCATCCGCAGCGCCGCCGGCGTCTCCACCCGTACCACCGTCGTGCTCTCGACCCCCTACGAGGCGCGCCCCCCGAAGCTCTGAGCGGGCTCCGGGGAGGTGCAGACTAGGCCGCATGACCGAACGCACCCTCCCTCCTGGCCCGCCCGCGGGCAGGAGGGGCCCACGAACCGTCCTGCTGCGCGGCGGCGCCGTCTACAGCCCCGCCGACCCCTTCGCCACCGCCATGCTCGTCGAGGGCGGGCACGTCGCCTGGGTCGGCAGCGACGGAGCCGCCGAGGCCTACGCGCAGACCGCCGACGAGATCGTCGAGCTGGACGGCGCCCTGGTCACCCCCGCCTTCGTCGACGCCCACGTGCACGCCACGTCCACCGGGCTGGCGCTCACCGGGCTCGACCTCACCGGCAGTGCCTCGCTGGCCGCGGCCCTCGACTCCCTCACCGCCTTCGTGGACGCCCAGGACGTGCCCGGCGGCGTGCTCATCGGCCACGGCTGGGACGAGACCCGCTGGCCCGAGGGCCGCCCGCCCACGCTCGCCGAGCTGGACGCCGCCGCCCGGGGCGCGGCCGTCTACCTCTCCCGCACCGACGTGCACTCCGCCCTCGCCACCAGCGCGCTGCGCGAGCTCACCGAGGACCTCGCCGGCCGCCCCGGCCACCACGCCGACGGCCCGCTGACCCGCGACGCCCACCACGCCGTCCGGCAGACCGCGTTGGCCCGCCTCACCCCCGAGCAGCGCGCCCGTGCCCAGCGCGCCGCCCTGGCCCGCGCGGCCGAACTCGGCATCGGCGCGCTTCACGAGTGCGCCGGTCCGGAGATCTCCTCCGAGGAGGACCTCGCCGCCCTGCTCGCGCTGGCCGCCGGGGGCGAGGGCCCCGAGGTCTTCGGCTACTGGGGGGAGTTGGGGGAGCGCGGCGTGGAGACCGCCCGCCGGCTCGGCGCGGTCGGCGCTGGCGGCGACCTGTTCGTCGACGGCGCGATCGGCTCGCACACCGCCTGCCTGCACGCCAGTTACGCCGACGCCGACCACACCGGGACGGCGTACCTGACCGCCGAGCAGGTCGCCGACCACGTCGCGGCCTGCACCGCGGCCGGGCTCCAGGCCGGCTTCCACGCCATCGGCGACGCCGCGGTCGCCGCCGTGGTCGAGGGCGTCCGGACGGCCGGGGAACGGGTCGGCGCCGGGCGGGTCCGGGCGCTGCGCCACCGGGTCGAGCACGCCGAGGCGCTGGACGACAAGACCGTCGCGGCCTTCGCCGAGCTGGGTCTCACCGCCTCCGTCCAGCCGGCCTTCGACGCCGCCTGGGGCGGCCCGGAGGGCATGTACGTCCAGCGGCTCGGCGCCGAGCGCGCCGCCGCGCTCAACCCCTTCGCGGCCCTGCTGCGGGTCGGCGTGCCGCTCGCCTTCGGCTCGGACGCCCCGGTCACCCCGCTCGACCCCTGGGGGGCGGTCCGGGCCGCCGCCTTCCACCGGACCCCGGAGCACCGGATCTCGGTCCGGGCCGCCTTCACCGCCCACACCCGGGGCGGCTGGCGCGCGATCGGCCGGGACCACGACGGCGTGCTCGTCCCCGGCGCCGTCGCCAGCTACGCGATCTGGGCCGCCGACGACCTGGTCGTCCAGGCGCCGGACTCCCGGGTGGCGGGCTGGTCCACCGACCCGCGCTCCGGCACCCCCGGTCTGCCCGACCTCACCCCGGGCCGTCCGCTGCCGGTCTGCCTGCGCACCGTGGTCCTCGGCCGCACGGTCTACCGCGCCGCCGAGTGAAAAGCGGATGATCGTGGCGCGGTGTGGCCCGTAGCGTGACCGGCATGACCGATCACACCACCGCACCCGCGTTCGTCCCCGCCGGCTTCGCCGTGCCGCGCGAGCTGCGCGCCGAGGGGTTCCGCCTGGAGCCCCTCGGCGAGCAGCACAACGAGGCCGACCACGCCGCCTGGAGCGGCAGCATCGAACACATCCGCGCCACCCCCGGCTTCGGCCACGGCCACTGGCCCCCGGTCGAGGGCATGCCCCTCGACCGCAACCTCGCCGACCTGCGCCGGCACGCCGCCGACTTCGCCGCCCGCAGGGGCTTCACCTACACCGTCCGCGAGGTCCCCGGCGACGCCGTGATCGGCTGCGTCTACGTCTACCCGGACCGCGAGGAGCCGGCCGTGACCAAGGTCAGCTCCTGGGTCCGCGCCGACCGCGCCGAGCTGGACGCCCCGCTGTACCGCGCCGTGTCCGCCTGGCTCGACGCCGACTGGCCGCTGCGCGAGGTCCGCTACGGCCCGCGCTGAAGCGGTACGAAGCGACCCTCACCTCACGGTTCGGTGTCCTGACGGGGTACCTTCTTCGGACAGCGTCCGAACAGCCGTCCGTGCACCTCCGCGGCGGCACCGAGAGAGATGGTGCGACGGTGGCCATGCCCGTCCCCCCGGAGCGGTCCGGGACCGCATCCGAGACCCCAGACGGGACCCCTCGCGAAGGCCGGGCCGTCCGCGGGCTCGCCAAGGTCCGGGCCGGTCTGCCCCGCACCGCACTGGCCGTGCTCGCCGGGCTCCTGCTCGCCCTGGCCTTCCCGCCGTACGACCTCTGGCCGCTCTCGCTGCTCGGCGTCGCCGCGCTCTCCCTGCTCACCCGGGGCCGCACCGTGCGGCAGGGTGCCTGGACCGGCTTCGCCTTCGGACTGCCGTTCTTCCTGATGCTGCTCAGCTGGCTGCGGGTGATCGGCTGGGACGCCACCGTCGGCCTCTCGGTCGTCGAGGCGCTGTTCCTGGCCGCCCTCGGTGCCGGTCTCGCGGTCACCTCCCGGCTGCCCGTCTGGCCGCTCTGGGGCGCCTGCCTCTGGATCACCCAGGAGTGGGCCCGTGACCGGCTGCCGCTCGGCGGCTTCCCCTGGGGCCGGCTCGCCTTCGCCAACACCGCCACGCCCTTCACCCCGCTGGCGGCGCTCGGCGGCGCCCCGCTGGTGACCTTCGCGGTCGCCCTCTCCGGCACCCTGCTCGCCTGGGCCGTCCTGCGGCTGCCCGGCCGGGGCCGCGCCGGGCACCCGCGCCCGGCCGCCGCCGGGCTCCTCGGCGCCGTCGCCGTGATGCTCGCCGGCTTCCTCGTGCCCGTGCCGACCGCGCCCGCCGAGACCGTCAAGGTCGCCGTCATCCAGGGCAACGTGCCCAACCCCGGCATGGACTTCCTCGGCCGCCCGATGATGGTCCTCAACAACCACGCCGCCGCCACCGAGAAGCTCGCCGCCGACATCGCGGCCGGCCGCGCCGAGAAGCCCGACCTCGTGATCTGGCCGGAGAACTCCTCCGACCTCGACCCCTTCAGCGACCCGCTCGCCTACCGGCGGATCGACGAGGCGGTGAAGGCCATCGGCGTGCCCACCCTGGTCGGCACCCTGGTCGACGGCCCGGACGAGCAGCACGTCCAGAACGAGGGCATCGTCTGGGACCCGAGGACCGGCCCCGGCGCCTCCTACACCAAGCAGCACCCGGTGCCGTTCGGCGAGTACGTGCCGTTCCGCGACCAGCTGTCCAAGGTGATCACCCGGCTCCAGCGGGTCGCCCGCGACTTCTACCCCGGTGACCACAACGGCGTGATGCAGCTCGGCCCGGCCCGGATCGGCGACGTCATCTGCTTCGAGGTGGCCTACGACGAGATCGTCCGCGACACCGTCGACCAGGGCGCCCGGGTGCTCGTCGTCCAGACCAACAACGCCACCTACGCGAGGACCGGCCAGCCCGAACAGCAGCTGGCGATGAGCCGACTGCGCGCGGTGGAGCACGGCCGGGCCGTGCTGATCGCCGCCACCAGCGGCATCAGCGCGGTGATCGCCCCGGACGGCACGGTCGTCCAGCGGACCGAGGAGCTGACCGCCGCCGAGCTGTCCGCCACCGTCCCGCTGCGCGACGGCACGACCGTCGCCAACCGCTTGGGCGCCGCGCCCGAGTGGACGCTCGCCCTGGCCGGCCTGCTGGCCTGCGGCGGGGCGGTACTGGTCACCCGTCGCCGGCGTCCGGAGGCCGGCGCGCGGACCGACGGAACACCGGCCGACGGGCGATCGTTGGAGCAGTTGGTGCCGTAGCCGGTCCGGACCTCCCGTGCGGCGCGCAGAGCACCGCTAGGAGTGGATTCGTACCGTGACCCAGCAAGCTACCCCCGCCCGTCCGGCGCCGCGCTCGAAGCTCCGGCGGGTGCTGCCGCTGGTGGTCACCGCCTGGCTGGTCCTGGAGATCTGGCTGCTGGTCCAGGTGGGATCCTGGCTGGGCGGCCTGACCGTCGTCCTGCTGCTGATCGCCGGGGCGGTGATCGGCGGTTCGCTGATCAAGCGGGCCGGACTCAAGGCCCTGTCGGCGGCGATCGAGCAGAGCCGCGACCCGCAGTCGCAGCAGGCGCAGACCGGCACGAGCCTCACGGTGCTGGCGGGCCTGCTGCTCATCGTGCCGGGCTTCCTCTCGGACGCCCTGGCGCTCACCCTGCTGTTCCCGCCGACCCGGGTGCTCTGGCGGGCGGCCGGCCGCCGGCTCGCGGACAAGGCGCTGCGTTCGACCTCCTCGGTCGGCGCCGACCCGTTCGCGGACGCGATGCGGCTCCAGGAGCAGCTGCGCATCCACCGCCCGGACGGCAAGGTGATCCAGGGCGAGGTCGTGGAGCCGGGCAGCGGCCCGCGCGACGCGCAGGGCCCGGACACCGCCTACCGCCCGCCGATCAACGGCTGACCGGCTCGGCCTCGGCCGCACGGCCGCCGGAGGGCTCGCACGCCCCCGGCGGCCGTGGCCCCACCCCGGGGGGCTTCCCGGGGAGCTCCGAGGCGATTCCGGGCAGGATGCGGGCAACGCGAAAGGGACCCTGGAGGCCAGGGTCCCTTTTCGCGTGCTCCCGCCGGGCCGCGGGAGCGGGGTCAGGCGCTCTTGCGGGTGTCCCGCGGGTGCACCGCGAGGTTCATCCCGCCGGAGCGGAGCACGGCCAGCCGCTCGGCCAGCACCTCCTCCAGCTCCTCGCGCGTCCGGCGCTCCATCAGCATGTCCCAATGGGTACGCGTCGGCTTGGTCTTCTTCTCCTCAGGCTCGTCACCGTCGAGGAGTACCGCCTCCTGGCCGCAGAAGCGGCATTCCCACGCCGAGGGGATCTCCGCCTCGACCGAGAAAGGAACCTCGAATCGGTGTCCGTTCTGACATGCATACTCGACGGTCTGGCGCGGAGCCAGATCGATACCGCGGTCGGTCTCGTAGCTAGTGGCCCCGAGTCGCGTGCCGCGGAGAGCTCGCTCGCTCATGAATCGTGCCTCCCGGGCTTATGGCCCACAGGACTAGTGGTCGTTGTTCTTCGTCGTTCGGTCAACGCTCGGCTTCCGACGAAGATTCCCGTCCCGGGACATGCGTCGTCTGTCGTGCCGCCCCTGTTTGTACCCACCGGCGCCCGATTTGTCACATCTGGCCGGTGATATCACCCCAGGTGTCACCTATTTCACATCTGGTGATCGGTCGGCCTTTCCCGGACGAGCGTACCGGGGCGGGAACCGGCGGCATGCGCCGCCCCTCCCGAAGCCCTCACGTTCCGCCCGCCCGGCCGAGTGGGCCGGACCCGCCGGAGGGGCCCGGCGGCCCGGACCGAGCGGGTCAGGCGAGCGGGCGGAAGCGTAGCGCGGACGGCCCCTTGGCGAGGTCCACCCCGGCGCGCGGGTCCGCGTCGAGCTCCACCGGCACGGTCGGCGGACCGTCCGGGCGCGGCGGCGCCTCGACCGGGGCGGCGGCCTCGGTGCGGGTGTCGCGGTGCGGCAGCAGGGCGATCACCGCGTCCCGCAGCTGGGCGGGCGCGTCCTCGTCCAGCGGGTCGACGGTGGCCGGCACCTGGAGGCGGACCGGGGTGCCGGTGCCGATCCGGGCGTAGCCGCGCCCGGCGGGGGCGTGTGCGGCGGGCGCGATGTCCAGCGGGGTGCCGAGCGCGGCGTGGCCCTCGGCGGGGCCGGTCGGGCCGAGCACCACGCGGGCCCGGGTGGTGGCCCGGACGCTCGGGGTGATCCGGTCCCGGGCCTCGACGTCGTCGGCGACGACGACGGTGACCCGGGCGGCCCGGCCGTGCCGCAGCGGCAGTTCCAGCAGGTCCTGCGGGTCGGGGCGGCCCTCGGCGTGGGCCAGCTCGCTCAGCTCGGTCGGGTGGTCGAGCAGCAGCCAGAGCGGGCGGACGACGTCCTCGGGCGGGGCGACGCCGGCGTGCCGGGCCGCGTTCAGGGCGCCGAGCCTGCGCTCGGTCTCCTGGGCCGTCCACTGCAGCGCGGCCAGCGCGCCGTGCAGGCTGGTCTCCACCGTGTGCACGCCGGGGCGGTTGACCAGGCAGGCGTGCTCGCCGGTGCCGGCGCCGTCGATCACCACCAGGTCGGCGTAGGGCAGCGCCTGCAGGGCGACCGAGCGGATCAGGCTGGAGGTGCCGTAGCCGCTCACGCCGAGGGCGAGCAGGTGGGGCTCGGCGGAGCGCGGCCCGGTGCGCCAGATCACCGGCGGCTGCTGGGTGACGGCGCCGCCCTGGTGGACCGGGATGGTCCGGGCGCTGCCGTCCCCGTCGGTGAAGCCGAGCACGATCTCGCCGGGCGCGGTCACGAACCGCTGGGCGGCGATGTCGGTGGGCAGCGGCGCCAGCGCGGCGATCCGCAGCTTGTTGGACTCCTCGTCCCAGTCGAAGCGGTACTCCCGGGCGCGGCCGGCCTTGCCCTGGACGACCTGCTCGACCCGGGCCCGGGCGGCCGGTTCGGTGTCGGTGAAGTAGGCGGGGTAGACCAGTTCCAGCCGGGAGAGCCGGCCCTCGCCGTCGAACTCCCAGCCGCCGAAGGCGTCCTGGTAGCCGCCCTCGTGACGGTAGAGCGGGTTGAGGTCGTCCGGCCCCGACAGGTACGGGGTGAGGGCGGCGTAGAGCGCGCCGAGCTTGACGTCGGCGACGTCCGGCTCGGGCGGGCCGGGGGGCGTCCGGGGGCCCCGGCCGGCCCAGGCGGCGCTGGCCATCAGGGCCACCAGGGCGAACAGCAGGCCGTGCGGCAGTAGGTAGATCCCGAGCAGCATGGCGGCGACCAGGAACGCGGTGGGCCCGCGGCGTTCCTTGGGGGTGGCCTGCCAGCGGGCCTTGGCCCAGGCGACGTGGTGGCGCATGCCACGGCCGATGACGGTGAGCGGCGCGAACATGTCGGAGGCGTGGTCGCCGGCCGTGCGGACGAGGTCGCGGCCCTTGCTGAGCGGTAGGCGGTTGAGCGGCATTCCGGGCTCCCCGGGCGAATGGGACGGTCGGGCGGAACTGGGCTTGATCCAACGACGGGGCCCGGGGGCGGTGGGATCCGCGCCCGGGCCCGTACGGGGGAGTGGCGGGGTCGGACAAGCGCTAGAACTTGAGGCCGCCGAGCAGGCTGGCGAGGCTGGCGCCGCCTGCGGTGATGCTCGGTGCGATCGAGGAGCCGGCGATGTAGAAGCCGAGAAGGGCGCAGACGATGGCGTGGGAGACCTTTAGTCCGTCCCTGCGGAAGAAGAGAAAGGCGATGGTGCCGAACAGGACGATGCCGGAAATCGAGAGGATCACGTTCTGCTCCTCGGGGAGGGGGGACAGGGGCAGTGTTACCGAAAGTGCCTTAATCGTGACAAAAAGTAATAGATGATGGAACGGTGCAAATGGGTGGTTTTCCCTGATTACTCCGATTCGTGACCCGGGTGGCGGTAGGCGGACCGGGCTCCGGGGAGCCGCGGGCCGCGCCGTTCCGGGCGCCGACACATTCCCGTCCGCGGGTCGGGAAGTTTCCGGGGGTCCCCGGAAGTTCGCTCGAACGGGCGCGCAACCTTCCGGCCCGCGTGCGGTACGCGCGGGAGCGGCGGCATCCGGGATCCGGAAGGGTGCTGGATCGCGTACGGGTCCGGCCGCTACGGTGCGACGGGCGCGACCACCGAACCGCAGGACGAGACGAGACCCCGAAAGAGGCCCCAGAGATGACCGACACCCCCGACGCCGACGTGATCGCGCTGGCCGGCAAGCTGTTCGACGCGGCCCGGGCCGGCGACACCGCGACCCTCGCGGCCTACGTCGACGCCGGAGCCCCGGCGGACCTCACCAACGACCGCGGTGACACGCTGCTGATGCTCGCCGCCTACCACGGCCACGCCACCGCCGTCACCGCCCTGCTGGAGCGCGGCGCCGACCCGAACCGGGCCAACGACCGGGGCCAGACCCCGCTCGCCGGCGCCGTCTTCAAGGGGGCCGACGACGTCCTCGCCGTGCTGCTCGGCGGCGGCGCCGACCCCTCCGCCGGCACCCCCTCGGCCGTCGACACCGCCCGGATGTTCGGCAAGGAGGAGCTGGTCGCCCGGTTCGAGGGTCGCTGAGCCGGGGCCGTAGGCTTGTCGACCATGGAGAGCACCACCGGCAGCAGCGCCCTGCGGGACGCCAAGGACGACAGCATCGAGATCCGCGTCACCGGCTACGGCCACCCCGACGCCCAGCGCCTCTCGGCGGAGGTGCAGGAGGAGTACGTCCGCCGCTACGGCGAGGGCGACCTCACCGAGCTGCACCCCGACCACTTCGAGGCGCCGGACGGCCTCTTCCTGATCGCCTACCTCGACGGCGAGCCGGTCGCCTGCGGTGGCTGGCGCGCCAAGGAGGCCGGTCCGCACGGGCTGCGGGCGGGCGACGCCGAGCTGAAGCGGATGTTCGTCCGCCCCGGGGCGCGCGGCCGCGGCCTGGCCCGCACGGTGCTGCGCCGGCTGGAGCTGACCGCGGCCGAGGCCGGGCGGACCAGGTTCGTCCTGGAGACCGGGACCGAGCAGCCCGAGGCCATCGCCCTGTACGCCTCCGAGGGGTACGCGGCGATCCAGAAGTTCGGCATCTACCGCGAGCACCCGCAGTCGGTCTGCATGGGCAAGGAGTTCGGTGCGGCAACGGTCTGACCGGTGCCCGCGCGGGTAGGCTCCCCCCGGGGGAGTCGGCAGACGGGGGCGGCAGTTGATGAGCGGACCGGAAGCACTGCCCGAACTCGCGGCACCCGCAGGTGTGGTGGACCGGCTGGTGACGGCCGGACTGGCCGGCGTCGGGACCGGTGGCGTCTGGTCGGTCGGTGACGCCGGCGGCGTCCGCGGCCGGGGGCGGTCCGGGGTACTGGGCCAGGGCCCCTACGGCGCGCGGGAGATGGACCACGACACGCTCTTCGACGTGGCCAGCATCACCAAGATCGTCGCGCTCTGGCCGTGCGCCGGGGTGCTCCGGCAGTCCGGGCGGCTCCCGCTCGACCGGCCCCTCGGCCACTTCTGGCCGGAGGTCGCCGGCCGGACCGCCGGTGAGGTGACCGTCCGTCAGCTGCTCACCCACACCGCCGGGATGCCCCTGCGCACCCGGTTCGTCGAGCTCTACGGGCGGGACCCGGCGGTGATCCTGGCCGGCGTGCTCGACGCCCCGCTGTACCGCGCGCCCGGGACGGCCGTCGAGTACACCGACCGGGCCGCCGTCCTCCTCGGCCACCTGGTCGGCTCGCTGGCCGGATCGCCGCTCGACGAGCTCGCCGCCCGCCAGGTCTGGCGCCCGCTCGGGATGTCCGACACCCGCTACGGCCCGCTCGGCCCGGAACTCGCCGCCCGCACCGCGCCCACCGAGTACGAGGAGCTGGCCGGCACCGAGCTCTGCGGGGTCGTGCACGACCCCTCGGCCCGGCTGCTCGGGGGCGTCTCCGGCAACGCCGGCGCCTTCTCCACCGCCCGTGACCTGGAACGCTTCCTCACCGCGCTGCTCGACCCGCCGCCCGGCCTGCCCTGGGGCGAGGAGTGGATCACCGAGTCGCTGCGCGAGCAGACCGGCGGCCTGGAGCCCGCGAGGGGCCTCTCCTGGCTCTGCGCCGCCGGCACCGATCCGGCGGAGGGCACCTTCGTCCACTACGGCTTCACCGGCACCGGGATCTGGATCTCCCGACGGCTCGGCCGCTGGGCGCTGCTGCTCACCAACAAGGTCCATTACGACCGGGAGTTCCAGCCGCTCACCGATCTGCGCAACGCCTTCCGGCGGGCCGTCTTCGGCTGACGCCCGAGGGCCCGGCCGCGCGTGTGCGGCCGGGCCCCGGGCCGGCGCGGTCAGACGGACGCCGCCGCCAACGGGCGCTTCGAGATCTGGAGCAGCGGCTTCGGCTCCGGCTCCGACTGGCGCGTGAAGGCCGCGTACGGGCAGGCGTTGAGCTCCGGGTCGCGCGCGGCCCAGCCCTGGAGCCACGGGCGCAGCCGCGGATTGTCGATCTCCACCGAGCCGTCCGGCCGCAGCCGGCCGATGTCGTTGGCCGGGTCGGACAGCGCCACCGTGCACTTGCCCAGCCGGCCGTCCGCGCGCACCAGCAGCGAGTTGGCGCGCGCGGCGTAGCAGACCTCCTCCGGTGCGAACAGCCGCTCCTCGCCGCCGCCCTCGGTCAGCAGCGCCCGCAGCCCGGCGATCTTCCCGTCGTCGGAGTCGAGCACGTCCATGGTGTCGTCGTTGGGGCCGCCCAGACGGACCACGCGCTTCAGGAAGACGGAGAACCGCGGGTCGTCGAGGAAGGTGTCCCGGATCCGGGCGAGGAACTCCGGCATCACCGGCAGGTTCTCCGGGGTGAGGTGGACGCGTAGCAGCATCCGTACGTCGGCGGAGCCGGCCCGGACCTCCTCCAGGTTGCGCCAGACCTGCTCGAACGTCCCCCGGCCGTCGGCCCGCACCCGGGTCAGGTCGTGGAACGCGGCGGGGCCGTCCAGCGACACCTGGTAGGCCCGGACGCCGAGGCCCGCCAGGTGTTCGGCCGTCCGGCCGTCGACCAGGTAGCCGTTGGTGGTCATGTCGCTCTCGTAGCCGAGGCCGGGGTGGCGCCGCTGCGCCGCCCGGGCGTGCGCGGTCACCTCCTCGATGACCGGGCGGGCCAGCATCGGCTCCCCGCCGAACCACGACACCTGGAGGTGCCGCAGTCCGGCGGCGCGCCGGTCGATGAGGTTCTTCACCCCGGCGACCACCTCGGGGGCCATCCGGCCGATCGCGAAGTCCTCGTAGCAGTACGTGCAGCGGAAGTTGCACTGCTCGGTGGGCAGCAGGATCAGCTGGAGCCGGTCGCTGCGCACGGATTCGGCGAACTCCCGGTCGAAGGGCGAGGGTTCGCCGGTGGAGCCGGTCACCTCTCCACCGACTTGCCGCAGCCCTTGGCGCAGTTGCCGCCGTGACAGTTGTTGGTGGTCGCGCGGGCCGACGCGTTCGGCGACGAGGCCATGGCGGCCACGACCGACTCGGCGAGCTCCGGGTTCTGGATGTGCACCCGCCCCTCGTCGTCGAGGGTGAGGTCCGCGGTGCTGATGGCGAAGGTGGGTCCCTGACTGGCCATGGTCTTCTCTCCTCGGGAGGCTTGGGACGGCCGGGGCCACCGGAGCGTCGGGGATCGGCGCCCGGCCGACGGCCGAACGACCCCGCCTCGGGAGAACGACGACTCGGGCGAGGGGTCGCTCTCCATCGTCCGGGCCGGTCCGGCGGGCCGCGCGGGATGTTCGCCCGTGCAGGTGATGGCCGGACCGGGTGCGACCCGGGCGGAGCAGCCGCGCGCGGGAGGCCGGTCGAACCGCTCCGCCGGGGCGGAGACCCTGCCGCCCCGGCGGAGGAGTTGACGCCGCGTCAGCTCGCGGAGGTCCCCGTCAGAGGAGGGTCGACCAGTAGTACCAGAAGCGGTTGAGGATCAGCAGGCCGATCACCGCGGCCCAGAGCACCGGTACCGCCCAGTGGTAGCGGGCGGCCTCCCGCACGACCACCCGGAACCTCGGTCCGACCGGTATCACCCCGGAGCGCAGGTTGTGCAGCGTCGTGTACCAGAACAGCGCCACCACCGCCGCCCAGACCACCATGCAGTACGGGCAGAGCGCGCCGATGTCGTACAGCGCCTGGTCGATCAGCCAGTGCACGAAGCCCAGTCCGAACAGCGTGCCGGCCTGCAGCCCGAGCCAGAACCAGCGCCGGTACGCCGCCCCGGCGAGCAGCCCGGCGCCGATCGCCGCCAGGGCGCCGAACGCGGCCAGCCCGAGCAGCGGGTTCGGGAAGCCGAAGACCTCGGCCTGCTCGGTGCGCATCACCGACCCGCAGCTGATCACCGGGTTGATGTTGCAGCTGGGGATGTAGGAGGGGTCCTCCAGGATGCGGAGCTTGTCGAAGGTCAGGACGGCCGAGGCGGCCAGCCCGATCAGTCCGCCGAGGAGGACGAGCAGTGAGAACGCGCGGCCCGCGCCGATCGGGGCCGGGCCCGGAGGAGCGGGGTCGGCGGGGTCGGCGGGGGCGGGACGGGAGGAGCGGGGCACGGCGGTCGGGGCGGTCATGGCAGAGCACTCCGGGGGTGGGAAGGGGCCGGCCCGGCCGCGAGTCGGCCGGGCCGGTGGTGCTCACGACAAACCCGCGGCCTGCTTCACCTGGGCGGTGAACTGCTCCGGCGTCACCGCGCGGTTCCCGCTGAACAGCGTGAGCGGCTTGCCGTCCACCTTCACCGTCGGCGTGCCCGTCACCCCGCTGTCGTTGAAGGCGTCCGCGACCTTCTTCGCCCACGGCGCGTACGTCCGGTCGGTGACCGCCTTGACGAACGCGTCCGTCTTCAGGCCCGGTACTTTGTCGGCGAGTTCGAGCAGGTGGTTGACGTCGCCGAAGGCGTCGTCGCGCTCCTCCGGCTGGTTGGCGTACAGCACGTCGTGGTAGGCCTTGAACTTGTCGACGCCCTCGTTCGCCGCGGCGCCGATGGCGGCCAGCGCGGTGCGCGAGCCCTTGCCGCCGAGGTTCTTGTCGAGGAACGCGGCCAGGTGGTACTCGACCTTGACGGTGCCGTCGTCCGCCAGCTTCTTGACGGCCTCGCCGTTGGCGGCCTCGAAGCCCTTGCAGACCGGGCAGCGGAAGTCCTCGAACACCTGGAGGGTGTGCGCGGCGTCCGCCTTGCCGTAGGTGATCACCGTTCCGTCCGGGCCGGAGGTGTTGGCCGGGACGACCAGCGCGGTGGGTTCCGCGGCGGCCGTGTCCGCGGAGGACTTGTCGTCGCCGGCCGCGCTGATCGCGAGCGCGGTGCCCCCGGCCAGGGCGAGCACGACGACGATCGACACCCCGACGACGATCCGCTGACGGCGCTGGGCGGACTGCTTCTCCTGGCGCTGGGCCTCCTGGATCCGCTCGCGGGCGCTGATCTTCTGGGACTGCTTGCGGGACGGCTGCTTGGTGCCGGGCTTCTGGTCGGACTGTGCCATGACGGGTCAACTCCGTTGTGGGACGCACCGGGAGGTGCGGAAGGGGCCGCCTCGGCGCGGCGCGGGCGCGGGGCGCCGGCGGGCCGGGAGGGGCGGGGTCGGTGGAACGGCGGAGTCGCGCGCTGCCTGTGCGGAGCTCGCCCGGGGGCCATCGGAGCCCGCGCCGTGGGGCGTCGGGGCGGCCGGGACCGGGCCCTGCGGGGTCGGAGCCGGCGGGCTCGGAACGCGGGGCTAGGGGAGCCGGGGGATCGGGACTTCGGGCTCGGGGCCGTCAGCAGGCAGGCGCGAGGACCGGCGGCCCGCGGCGCGGTGCCGGGCTCAGCACCACGTCCTCGCGGCGCGGTCGGCGGCGGTCCGGGACCGGCAGCGGAACCCGCAGCACCGGCCGGGCCGGCACCGGGGCCAGCAGCAGGAACAGCGCCCGCAGCGGGGCCGCGAGCGACTGGCGCAGCACGCGCAGGGCGCGGGCGAGACCCGACAGGGCGGCGTCGCCCAGCCGCAGCCAGGCGGAGGCGGCCAGCGCGACCAGCAGGTGCACCAGCAGGAGCAGCAGCTGGGTGGCGGCGGGCGCCAGCGGCCCGGAGTGCCCCAACGGCCCGGAGAACAGCGAGCCGTCCACCGAACCGCCGCCGCAGACCAGGAGGTTCATGCCGCGGGCGGGGAGGTGGTCGGGGGCGAGGGCCGGGCCGCAGCCGGCCTGGCCCAGGTTGAAGGTGGTGTTGAGCAGCAGCTCGACCGGAACCATCACGGCCGCGATGTGCAGCAACCGCCGTTCGCCGCCGGCCAGGGCGGCCGCCAGCACGAAGACGACGACCGTCGCGGCCACCACCAGGACGATCGGCAGTGGACGACCGGTGATGACCACCTGGCCCAGTGCGGACAACGGCACGGCGAGCGCGGTGAACACCGCGGCCCGCAGGGCCCTCGTCGCACCGGTGGAAGTCGTCACGTCCCGGAGTATGCCACGACGCTTACACCGGGCACGAGGGTGCGTCGGGGGCGGGGCGGGAATCGGCGCACAGATTGTCCCGCATCGGTCGTTCGTTCGCGGTGCGGGGGCCGCGAGTTCACCGGGGGGATGGGTTTGGCGGCTGTACGGGTGGGTGACGGGCCGTCAGGGGCTGACGTGGGAGCCGGGGCGGTCCGACAATCGGGCGATGGACTCTGCCAGCGGCCCGGAGGCCGCGGTTCCCGTGGGGCCACCGGTTCCCGCGGGGCCCCCGCTGCCGGTGCCGCCGGTGCCACCCCGGTGGCCGTCGTGGCCGCATCCGTCGTGGCCGGCGCACCCGACCTTCCCCGCGACGCACTGCCCTTCGCCGTCGCCGCCCGCTCCTTCTCCGCCCCCTCCTTCGCCGTCGCCGACCGCAGTGCCGTCGCCCACCGCCACGCCGACTCAGACCGCTGCGCCGACGTGGACCCCGACGTCGGTGCCGCCGCCGACCGCTGTGCCGACGCCGGTCACGGTGCCGGCGGTGCCGGCGGTGGTGCCGGCCGCTCCGGTCACGGTCGCGGCGTCGCCGTCGGCCCCGCCGTCACCCTCCCCGGTCCGGAGTGCGGCGCCCGTGGCCTCGCCCGCGCCGACGGGTCCACCCCGCCCGGACCGGCCGCCGGCCGCCCCGGCGGCGGCACCCGCCCGGCCGGTGCTTCCGCCGCCGCCCGCCCCGCCCCCCGCACCCGGCCCGCCCCCCGCACCCGGCCCGCCGTCCGCACCCGGCCCGGCGGTGACCGCCGCGGTCGCCGCAGCGCCACCGCCGCCCGACGCCCCGGCGCCGGGTCTGGACCCGGTCGTGTGGACCGCCGTCCTGGTGCTCACCGTGCTCCTCCCGGCCGCGCTCGCCGCAGCCCTCGGCCATCACGTCACCGTCTCCCGGAGCCGCCGATGAACCCCGTCCCGATGCTCAGCGCCGCCGCGGCCGTGACCCTCGCCGTCACCGCGCTGGCCGTCGCCCACCGGCTGCGTCCGGCCGTCCCCGAGGGCGAGGACCCGCCCGAGCCCCATCCCGTCCTCTACAGCATCGGCTCCGGCCTGCTGTCCGGTTTCCTCCTGATCACCGGCTTCCTGGTCGCCACCGGCTGGGCGGCCCACAGCACCGGCGTGCTGCCGCCGCGGGGCCTCTACGTCGCGGACGCGGCCGCGGGCATCGCCGTGCTCCTCTTCCCGGCGCTGGCCGGTCTCCCCTTCACCGTCCGCTACACCACCGCGGTCTGCTTCTTCGCCGCCCTGGTCGGCTACACGGCGTCGCTGGCGATCCAGCTCCGCCCGTAGCGGGCGGCGGCTCGGTCCGGTGCCCGTCTCCGGTCCGGTGCGCGGCCTCCTGCCGCCCGGAGGTGGCGCGAACGCGTCCTGCCGGGGACGCGAGGGCGGGCTAGCCTGGAAGGCGTTCGGGGCCCCGACGGCGGGACCGGGCGTCGACCCGCCCGACGGGAGCCGTCAGACACGCCCCAGGAGGGGGTGAGGCGGATGGCCGATGCCACCGCGGGAGACGTCGTGCTCGGGCGGATCGGGGCGCAGGCCGCGGTACTGGCCGGGTTGGACGAGGCGGTGCGGGCGGACGAGCCGGACGCGGTGCACCGGATGCGGGTCGCCTGCCGACGGCTCCGCAGTGCGTTCCGGACGTACCGGCGGCTGCTGGCGCCGGGCGCCACCGACGAGCTGGTGGCCGAGTTGCGGTGGCTGGCGGCGGCCCTGGGGCAGGCCCGGGACCGCGAGGTGCTGGGCCTGCGGTTGGCCGAACGGGCCCGCACGCTGCCGCCCGAGTGCGGGCCGGAGCGCGTCGCGGCGGAGCTGGAGCGGTGGGGGCAGGCCGAGTACCGGCGGGTCCGGCCGGAGGTCGTCGCCGCCCTGGACAGCCCGCGTCGGAAGGCCCTGGCGCGCGGGCTGGCGGAGCTGCTCGCCGATCCGCCGCTGCGCCCGCGGGCGGACCGGGCGGCCGGACCGGAGCTGGCCCGGGTGGCCGCGCGGGAGCAGCGCCGGACGGCGGAGCGGGTGCGGTCGGCGCTGGCCGGCGGCGGCCCGGACACGGCGGAGTCCCGGGCCCGGGCGTTGCACGAGGCGCGGAAGGCGGCGAAGCGGGCCCGGTACGCGGGTGAGACGGCGGTCCCGCTGGTCGGGAGGCCGGCGGAGCGGTACGTCGAGCGGATGAAGGTCGTCCAGGAGGTGCTGGGGGAGCACCAGGACGCGGTGGTGGCGGCGACCGCGCTGCGGAGCAGGGCCGGCGAGACGGGCGAGCCGTTCGCCTACGGCGTGCTGTACGGGCAGCAGCTGGCGGCGGCGGAGCGCGCGCGGCGGGCGCTGCCGGAGGTGTGGGCGCGGGCGGCGCGGCCGAAGCTGGCCCGCTTCGGCTGACGGGCGGACGGGCTCACGGGCTCACGGGTCGGTGGGCGGACGAGCGCACGGCGCCGGGAGTGCGGGTGCGGCGCGGGGTCACTCCTCGGCGGGGGCGAGCCCGGCCGTGCGGGCGGCGGTGCGGAGCAGGTCGCGGAGCATGGGCACGGTCAGCCGGCCGGTGTTCGTGTTGCGCGGGCTGACGTGGTAGCACCCGTACAGCTCCAGCGGAGCTCCGCCGTCCCGGGCCGCCAGGGTCACGTGGGCGCCGTGGCCGAAGACCGGCCGGGGGCGCGGGACGCTCCAGCCGGCGGCGGTGAGCGCGGGCAGCAGGGCCTGCCAGGCGAAGCCGCCGAGGGCGACGACGGTGCGCACGGTGGGCCGGAGCAGCTCCAGCTCGCGGGTGATCCAGGGGCGGCAGGTGTCGCGTTCGGCGGTGGTGGGCTTGTTGTCGGGCGGGGCGCAGCGGACCGGGTCGGTGATCCGGACGCCGTTCAGCCGCAGGCCGTCGCCGTGGCGGACGGACTCGGCGCGGTCGGCCAGACCGAGGCGGTGGAGGGCGGCGTACAGCAGGTCGCCGGAGGGGTCGCCGGTGAAGATGCGGCCGGTGCGGTTGGCGCCGTGCGCGGCGGGCGCGAGACCGACCAGCAGGAGCGGGGCGTCGGGCGGGCCGAAGCCGGGGATCGGACGGGCCCAGTAGTCCCAGTCGAGGTAGGCGCGGCGCTTGGTGCGGGCGGTCTCCTCGCGCCACTCGACCAGGCGGGGGCAGGCGCGGCAGCCGGTGACGACGCGGTCGAGGGCGGTGAGCCCGTCGGCGCGGGCGGCGGCCTCGGCGGGATGGCGCGGGTGGTCCGGGTCGGTGGCCGGGTCGTTGCCGGTGGCGGGGCCGGGGACGCTGCCGGGGGACTGGGGCATGGGAACGATCGTAGGCGCGTTCCGGCGGGCGTCCGGCAGGCGTAGCGTGGAGACGAGCCGCTCCGGCGGTGTGTCCCGGCCCGGCCGGGGTCGGCGACCGCCGGAGAGCGCAGGTGCGCGCGAGGAGGCCGCGATGCTGGTTCTCGATGCGGTGTTGGCGGTCGTCCTCCTGCTGGGGCTCTGGGCGGGCCTGAGCGTCCGGGTCGTGCAGCAGTACCAGCGGGGTGTGGTGTTC
This sequence comes from Kitasatospora sp. NPDC058406, assembly GCF_042722765.1. Classification (NCBI taxonomy): domain Bacteria; kingdom Bacillati; phylum Actinomycetota; class Actinomycetes; order Kitasatosporales; family Streptomycetaceae; genus Kitasatospora; species Kitasatospora sp. NPDC058406. Next base: position 28,893 of record NZ_JBHXKE010000025.1, on the reverse strand, counting down.
CGCTTCGGCCGGGTGCGCGCGGAGGTGCGGGAGCCGGGTCTGGTGGTCCTGATGCCGGTGGCGGACCGGCTGCGGAAGGTGAACGTGCAGATCGTGACCCTGCCGATCCCGGCGCAGGAGGGCATCACGCGGGACAACGTCACCGTCCGGGTGGACGCGGTCGTCTACTTCCGGGTGGAGGATCCGGCGAAGGCGATCGTGAACGTGCAGGACTACAACTTCGCGATCTCCCAGGTGGCACAGACCTCGCTCCGGTCGATCATCGGCAAGAGCGAGCTGGACGATCTGCTGGCCAACCGCGAACCGATCAACCAGGGACTGGAGTTGATGATCGACAGCCCGGCGCTCGGCTGGGGGATCGAGATCGACCGGGTGGAGATCAAGGACGTCGCCCTGCCCGAGTCGATGAAGCGCTCGATGTCCCGGCAGGCGGAGGCCGAGCGGGAGCGGCGGGCGAGGATCATCACGGCGGACGGCGAGTTCCAGGCGTCGGCGCGGCTCTCGGAGGCCGCGGCGGTGATGAGCGCGACCCCGGCGGCGCTGCAACTCCGGCTGTTGCAGACGGTGGTGGAGGTGGCGGCGGAGAAGAACTCGACGCTGGTCCTGCCGTTCCCGGTGGAGCTGCTGCGGTTCCTGGACAGTGCGACCGAGACCCGGCACGCGGCCCGGGGCGGGCAGCCGGGGCGGGAACGGCCGGAGGGCGGTGCGGCTCCGACGGCGCAGGTCGACGGCGCGGAGCAGCTCGAACTGCCGCCGCTGGACGAACTCCTGGAGCGCACGCCGCTGGAACCGCCGCCGGAACCGCCGCCGGACCCGGTGCCGGATCCGCCGGCGATCCGGGACGGCGCGGCCGGGGAGGCGTGGCGAGGACCGGGGCGGTCCCGGTGAGGAGCCCGGTGGCGGGGGCACCGAGGCCGGACCACGATGGAGTGGTGGGAGTGCCAGGCACGTCAGGAGGCCGATCATGACCAGCGCGGGCGACATCATGCACCAGGGGGCCGAGTGCGTGCGCGAGCACGAGACGCTCGCCACGGCGGCCCGGATCATGAAGGAACGCGGCGTCGGGGCGTTGCCCATCTGCGGGGAGCGGCAGAAGCTGCTGGGCATCGTGACCGACCGGGACATCGTGCTCAAGTGCGTCGCCGAGGGGCTCGACCCGGCGGCGGTGACGGCGGGCGAGCTGGCCCAGGGGCGGCCCCTGACCGTGGAGGCGGACGAGGACGCCGAACAGGTGCTGCGGGTGATGGAGCAGTACCGGGTCCGCCGGCTGCCGGTGATCAACCACCCGGAGCACGAGCTGGTCGGCATGATCAGCGAGGCGGACATCGCGCGCAGCCTGCCGCAGGCGCGGCTGGCCGAGTTCGTGGCGGCGGTCTGCGCCGAGGAGCCGGCGCGCTCGAAGGAGGTACTGGAGACGCCGCAGGGCGCCTGAGGAGGAGCGTTTTCGGGAAATCTCCGCGACGGGCGGTCCGGAACCCCCTGCCCGGGGCGTGGTGATCGATCGGGTGGCACTCGGCGTACGGGTGCCGCCCGGTTTCACCGTCCGTACCCGTGGCCCGAGGGCCGTGCGGTACCCGTGGAGAGGACCCTCCCGCATGCAGCACTCCGGACTCGCCCGGCGCGCGTTCCTGGGCTCGGCCGCCGTGGCCGGCGCCGGCCTGGTCACGGCGGCCACCACCGGTCCCGCCGCAGCCGCGACCACCACAGCCACGAACACACCAGCCACGAACACACCAGCCACGACCGTCGCCGACGACCGGCCCGTCCCGGAGTCCGCGGCGTCCCCCTCCGCCACAGCCACAGCCACAGCCACAGCCACCGACACCGTGTACCGGTGGCTCGGCACGGCCGGCTGGCGGATCGACCACGGCCGCCGCACCGTCCTCTTCGACCCGTACCTGACGCGCTTCCACACCGGCCTGTACGACGGGACGTTCAGCGAGGCGACCGCGCTGACGGTGAACACCCGGCTGGTCGACGAGCACGCCGGGCGCCCGGAGCTGGTGCTGGTCAGCCACAGCCACTGGGACCACATCAACGACGTCCCGCACATCGCCCTCACCACGGGGGCGACGGTGGTCGGCACCGAGACCACCTACCACCTGCTGCGCGCCTGGGGTGTGCCGGCCGGGCAGCTGGTGGTGGTCCGGGGCGGCGAGGTCCTGGACTTCGGCGACGGCCTGGTCGTGGAGGCGGTCTCCGCCCGGCACAGCCGCAACGGCCGCCGGCAGTACTTCGCTCCGGGCACCCTGCACTCGGCGCCGGCGCAGCCGCCCGCGACCGTCGGCGATCTGCCGGAGGGCGACACGTTGGCCTTCCAACTCTCCTTCGCCGGTGGGCCGTCGGCCTTCCTGACGGGGGCCAGTGACTTCGCCGAGCGGGAGCTGGCCGGCTTGCGGCCGGACATCGCGATGGTGGCGGTGCCGAGCAGTGCCTCGACCCACCGGTACGTGCCCCGGCTGCTGGAGGCGCTGGGACGGCCGCGCACGGTGGTGCCGGTGCACTGGGACAGGTTCGAGACCGAGCTGGTCAACCCCGTCCGGCCGGACGCGGACCTGGGCGCGTTCGTCGCCCAGGTCCGGCAGGCCTCGCCGCGCAGCCGGGTGGTGGTGCCGGACTACCTGACACCGCGCACCTTCCGGTAGCCGCGGGGCCGGGTCGTCGTGGTCAGCCCAGCGCGTACACGGCGGTGGCGTGCGCGGCGGGCTCCTCCTCGCCCTCGGCGGTCAGGGTGACGTCGAGGAACGCGATCCGGCGGCCCAGCTTGGTGATCCGGGCGTGCACCAGGACGTCCCGCCCGGTCACCGCGCGCTGGAAGCCGGTGGACTGCTGGACGGTCGTCGCCGGTCCGAAGCCGCCGCGGGCCGCCGACAGGGCGATCACGCCCGCGGTGTCGGCGGCGGCCATCAGCGCCTGGCCGGAGAGCGCGCCGCCCTCCCGGGCCAGCCGGTCGGACCAGGGCAGCCGGAGGACGGCGTGGCGCTCGCCGGTGTCGGTCACCGAGAGGCCGAGCTCCTGCACCCAGGGGGCGAAGTTGTCGGCGAGGATCCGGTCCGCCTCGGCGGTGGTGATCGTCATCCCGCCATTGTCGGCGGCGGGGGCCGCGCTGTCAGCGCTCCGCGCGCGGTGCCGGGCCGCTCCGGCCGGGGTCAGCCCTGTGCGCGCAGGGCCCGCTGCATCAGCTCCGCCAGGTGCACGGCCTGCCGCCCCTGGGCGAGTTGGGCGATCTGGGTGCGGCAGCTGAAGCCGTCGGCCAGTACCACCGTCTCCGGCGAGGCCGCCCGTACCTCCGGCAGCAGCACCCGTTCGGCGATCGCCACCGACACCTCGTAGTGGCCGCGCTCGAAGCCGAAGTTGCCCGCCAGCCCGCAGCAGCCGGAGTCCAGCACCCGGTTGTCGACGCCCATCCGCGCCTCGATCCGGCGGTCCGCGGCGGTGCCGAGCACCGCGTGCTGGTGGCAGTGGGTCTGGGTGACGGCCTCCACCGGCAGCTGCGGCAGAGGTGCGTCCGGGGCGAACTCGTCGACGAACTCGGCGAAGGTGCGGGTCCGTTCGGCCACCTGGCGGCCGTCGGCGCCGAGCAGGCGGGGCAGGTCCTCGCGCAGCGTCGCGGTGCAGCTCGGATCCATCCCGATCACCGGGGTGTCGGCGGGCAGGCCGGTGGCGGCGAGTGCGGCCAGGCTGCGCCGCATCACCCGCCGGGCGCCGGGGAGTTGGCCGGTGGAGTACCGGGTCAGGCCGCAGCAGACCGGGCCGGCCGGCAGCCGCGCGTCGAAGCCCAGGTGCTCCAGCACCTCGACGGCGGCGCGCAGCACGTCGGGCTGGAGGTGGTTGGAGAAGGTGTCCGGCCAGAGCAGCACCGGCCGCGAGCCCGGCGGGGCGGGGTGCTCGGCCCGGTGCCGCCGGTACCAGCGGGTGAAGGTCTCCGGGGGCAGGACGGGCAGCACCCGACGCCGGTCCACGCCGCCGAGCCGCTTCAGCGGGCCGGCGGCGGGCGAGCGCGCGACCAGGTTGGCCAGGCCGGGGGCCAGCGCGGCGGCCCGCAGCCAGAGCGGCAGCCGCCCCATCGCGTAGTGCGAGGCGGGCCGCAGCCGGTGCCGGTAGTGCTGGTACAGGAACTCGGTCCGGTAGGTCGCCATGTCGACGTGGACCGGGCAGTCGCTCGCACAGCCCTTGCAGCCCAGGCAGAGGTCCAGCGCCTCGCGCACCTCCGCCGACCGCCAGCCGTCCGGGACGGCTTCGCCGCGCAGCATCTCGGCGAGCAGCCGGGCCCGGCCGCGGGTCGAGTGCCGTTCCTCGCCGGTGGCCATGTAGCTCGGGCACATCACCCCGGTGGTCGGGTCCACGCACTTGGCGACGCCGACGCACCGGTGCACCGCCTTGGCCAGGCTGCCGCCGTCCTGCTCGAACGGGAGGGCGAGCGGCAGGGTGCGCAGCGGACCGTCGAACCGCAGGTCGGCGTCGAGCGGGCGCGGGTCGACCAGGGCGCCCGGGTTGAGCAGGTTCTCGGGGTCCCAGATCCGCTTGAACTCGCCGAACAGGGCGATGATCCCGGGCGGGTACATGCGCGGCAGCAGTTCGGCGCGGGCCTGTCCGTCGCCGTGCTCGCCGGAGAGCGAACCGCCGTACGAGACCACCAGGTCGGCCGCCTGCTCCATGAACTCCCGGAAGACCGGCAACCGCCGGGGCTCGGTGAGCGGGAAGTCGATCCGCAGGTGGACGCAGCCCTCGCCGAAGTGCCCGTACGGGATGCCGCGCAGGCCGTGCCGGCGCAGCAGCGCGCGCAGGTCGCGCAGGTAGTCGCCGAGCCGCTCCGGCGGGACGGCCGAGTCCTCCCAGCCGGGCCAGGCCTCGCTCCCCCCGCGCTGCCCGCCCTGCCCGCCGCCGGCACCGTCGGCTGCTTCGCGCGGGAGCCGGGTGACGATCCCGGCGCCGGCCTCGCGCACCCCCCAGAGCTGCTTCCGCTCGGCCGGGTCGGTGACCACGGAGACGGTCGCGGTCCGTTCGCGCCGCACCGCGTCGGCGAGCCCGCGCGCGGCGTCCAGGGCCTCGGCGGGCGTCGTGCCGCCGGCCTCCAGGAAGAGCCAGCAGGCGCCGTCCGGCAGCCGGTCGAGGGCGGGCGGGCGCGGGCCGGCGGCGAGCAGTGCGGCGACCAGGTCGGCGGCCATGCCCTCGACGGTGAGCGGGCGCAGCGGCAGCAGGGCGGGGACGGCGTCGGCGGCGGCGGTCTCGTCCGGGTACCCGGCGACCACCAGCACACGGGCGGGCGGTTCCTCGACCAGCCGGACGGTGGCACCGAGCAGCAGGGCGCAGGTGCCCTCGGTGCCGGTCAGCGCGCGGGCCAGCCGGTGGCCGCGCTCGGGCAGGAGGGCGTCCAGCGGGTAGCCGGAGGTGCGGCGCGGCAGGTCGGGCATGCCCTGGCGGATGGCGGCCAGGTTCCGTTCGGTGAACTCCTGGAGCCGGGTGTGGAGCCGGCCGACCGGGCCGGGCAGGGCACGGAGGGCGGTGCGATCCGCCGTGCCGAGGGCGCCGCCGACGGTGAGTTCGGTGCCGTCGGCGAGCAGCAGGTCCAGCGACTCGACGTTGTCGGCCGTCCGGCCCCAGGTCACCGAGTGCGCGCCGCAGGAGTCGTTGCCGATCATGCCGCCGAGCGTGCACCGGCTGTGGGTGGAGGGGTCCGGGCCGAACCGCAGCCCGTACGGGCGGGCGGCCCGCTGGAGGTCGTCCAGCACCGTGCCCGGTTCGACCCGGGCGGTCCGGCGCTCCGGGTCCACGGCGTGGACGGCGCCGAGGTGGCGGCGGAAGTCGACGACCACGGCGCCCGGGCCGATCGCCTGCCCGCCGACGCCCGTCCCGGCCCCGCGCGGCACCACCGGCACCCCGTGGGCGCGGCAGAGCGCGAGCGCGGTGCGCACGTCGTCCAGGTCGGCGGGCTTGACCACGCCGAGCGGCAGGTGGCGGTAGTTGGAGGCGTCGTGGCTGTAGACGGTCCGTTCGGCCGCACCGAACCGGACCTCGCCGCGCAGGACGGCGGCCAGTTCGCGGGCCAGGTCGGCACCGGGGGTGGGGGACGGGCGGCTCACGGGCGGTCCTCCCGGGCGGAGGTCGGGGGGCGGGGCGGCGGTCCCGCCGATCATCGCAGCCGGGCCCGGCCGTGCGGTACCGCCCACTCCGGTGGACCGCCGCCCCGGCCGCCGACGGCGGCCGGGGCGCACGTCCGGCCCGCGCGCGCCTGGCCCGCGCACGTCCGGGGACGGGACCCGGAGGGCCTGGAGCTTGTCTGACCATTCCCGCCGGGCGCTCGACGCGGGTTGCCAGAAGAGCTCTAGCGCCGGCCGGTGAGGGTGCCGCGGGCGATGTGCGACAGCTTGGCGACCTCGAAGGCCGGGTAGGCTCCGCCGGCCAGCAGCGAGAACTTGACGCCCTCCCGGCCGGCGGGCCGCCGGTGGCCGGGCGGCTGGAACCGGCGGTGGTGCTCGGCCGCCCGGTGGAAGAACTGCGGCCGCTCGGCCCGGGAGACGCAGCCGGCGAGGTCGAAGACGAACAGGTAGTGCCGGATCATCCGGGTGAACAGGGCGTCCCGGACGGCGTCCGGCCCGGGACCGCCGCTCCCCGCGGGCGCGTCAGGACCCTCCTCCAGCAGCTCGTCCAGCAGGGCGAAGGAGCGCTCGTACTGGTCGAAGAGGTCGAACCGGCTGCTGCCCGGCGAGCCGGTCGGGTGGACGGTCTCCCGGCGGCGCAGCTGCACGCAGTCCTGCGGGAGCACGGCGATCCGCGCGGCCGTCAGCATCGCCCGGTGGACCAGCGGGATCTCCTCGTACATGCCGTCGGGGAAGGCCAGGCCCCGCTCCTGCCAGTGCGCGCGGCGCAGCAGCCGGTCCCAGGCCAGGGCGGGCGCGCCCAGCAGTTCCGGGCGGTCCAGCGGGCCGAGGACGTCGGGGCCGGCCGCGGCCAGCTGCGCCTCGGCGCCGCCGGGCCAGTCCCGGCCCGCGTGCCGCCGGGTGTGTCCGAACAGCAGAAGGTCGACCGGGCCGGTCCGGTCGAGGCGGTCGGCGAGGGCCCGGAGGGCGTCCGGGGGGACGTGGTGGTCGGCGTCCAGGAAGAGCAGGTACGCGCCCCGGGCGCGGGCCGCGCCGGCGTTACGGGCGGTCCCGACCCCGACCGCCGCGTCGAGGCGGAGCACGGAGACCTGCGGGTGCCGGGCCGCGTAGGTGTCGGCGAGGACGGTCGCGGACTCGGGGGAGCGGTCCGCGACGACGAGGACCTCGAAGTCGCGGAACGACTGGGCGAGCAGCGAGTCCAGGCAGTCCGCCAACTGTTTCTGCTGGTCGTGGGCGGGGAGCACGACGCTGATCAGGGGTGAGGGCATGGGGCCGGAGCGTAGGAGCGTCTGCGAACGGTGGCAAAGCCCTGACGGCGCATCATTCTGATCAATACCCGTCAAATCGTACGGGCGTGCGCCATATCTTCACCGGCTCCTCCGGGCGCGTCCACGTCAGGACGCGCCCCGGGCCGACTCCCGGGCCGACCCCCGGGCCGACCCCAGGGCCGGGCACCGACCCGCTCGCCAGGTCGCGGAGGTACCAGTCCAGCCGGTGACCGTCCCTCCCGGTCACCGGTGCCTCCCCGGCGCGGCGGAAACCCGCCCGCCGGGCGACGGCGGCCGAGGCGCCGTTCTCCGGGTCGACCCGGATCACGCCCTGCGCGGCCCCCTCGCCCGCCGCGTAGCCGCAGACCAGGTGGACGGCGCGGGTCGCCAGCCCGCGACCGCGCCACTGCGGGTAGAGGCCGTAGGCGATGTTGACCTGGTCCGGACCGAGGTCGGGCAGGGCGAACCGCAGGTCGATCGTGCCGGCGAGGGTCGGCCCGGGCCCGGTGCGGATCCCGAAGGCGCGCGCGGGCCCTCCGGACGCCCACTGCGCGGTGCAGCGCCGTACGTACGCCTCGGTGGCGGCCCTGGTGCTCGGTGCGCCGTTGAGCCAGCGCACCAGCTGCTCGTCCTCCCCGGCCAGATGCGCGTCGATGTCCTCCACGCGGAAGGGCGTGAGGGTGACGACACCGTCCGAGAGCGTCACACGGTCCACACCGTCACTCTTCCGGGCGCCGACCGGGTGCGGCCAGCGAATTTCGGGCGAAAGGGGGCCGGAACCGGTCAGGATGCCGTGCCGGCCCGCTGCCGGCGCGGCAGCAGCGCCACCGCGACCGCGGCCGGCGCGACCACGCCCGCCCCGGTCGGCAGGTGACCCGCATGGCCTCGACGAACGCCGTCCGCGCCTGGTCGGCGACCGGACCACCGAGCCGGGAGGCGGCGGCCAGCGAGGAGCGGGCCGCGTCCGCGAGCTGCGGGGGCAGGGCGGTGACGTCCACCCGGCTCCGGTGGACGGCGCCGAGCACGCTGCCGAGGACGCGGCCGAGCCCGCAGGCGGGACGCCTGCGGGCTCGGGGTGTGCCGGTGTTGCCGGGCCGGCTCAGTACCAGTGGTGCGACTGCCAGAAGGACCAGGCGCCGCACGGGCTGCCGTAGCGGGAGTTCATGTAGTCCAGGCCCCACTTGATCTGGGTGGCCGGGTTGGTGCGCCAGTCGGAGCCGGCCGAGGCCATCTTGGAGGCGGGCAGCGCCTGGACCAGGCCGTAGGCGCCGGAGGACGCGTTGGTGGCGGTGACGTTCCAGCTGCTCTCGCGGGCCACGATGTTGCTGAAGCACTGGAGCTGGCCGGCCGGGACGATCCGGGCGGCGATCTCGCGCGGGCTTCCGGAGGGGACAGGCTTGCTGTTCAGCGCGGCGCGCTCCTGCGAGCGGGAGGCGGCGGCCTCGGCGTCGGCCTTGGCCTTGGCGTCCGCCTGGGCCTGCGCCTGCGCCTGGGCGTCCGCCTGGGCCTGGGCCTCGGCCTGCGCCTGTGCGGCGGCGGCAGCAGCGGCGTCGGACTCGGCCTGTGCCTGTGCCTGTGCGTCCGCTGCGGCCCGGGCCTCGGCGTCGGCCTGCGCCTGGTCGGCGACCGGCTGTCCGTCCACCGAGACGGCGGCCACCGGGGCGGCGGCCTCCGCGACGGCGGTGCCGGTCTGCGGGATGGCGAGGGCGGCGGTGGCCGCACCCGCCACCACGAGGGTGGCGACACCGGTGATCAGCGAGTTGCGGCGGGCATGGCTGAGCTGCAAAGCGAACAATCCTTTTCCGTCGGGGGGCCGTCAGGGCCGTCGGTGGCCGTCGGGTGTGCCGGGCGCCGTTCGGGCGGTGGCACGGGCGCCGGGCGCCGTACGGGCCGGCTCGGGTGAGCGGGGTCCGCGGTGGCGTACCGGACGGCCTGATGCCCCGGCGGAGTGCGGGGCGGGCGGGGTGCGCGGCGGTGGGACCGGTCCGCGCTGCCTGGCGACGGACCATTCTTGGCAGAGCCCGGGACGGGCGGCAATGCCGCGGGCTACTACGCCCGGTCGTGGATGTGCGGGGTGGAAACGCCGAAGCGCCCGACCGGGGGCGGGCGCTTCGTGGCGATTTGTCCGTTTTCGTGAATTCCTGGGCGGGGCTACTGGGTCGCCGACGAACGAACGGCTCCGATCCGGTCACCGCCTGCGTTCTTCCCCCCGGGGGTGGGCGGCCCCGCCCCGCCGGTCCGCCGGAAACGGCGGGTCCGGGGCCCGTCGGACGCGGTCGACCGGGCGGTGTCCACTATCGGCGGCAGTAGACCGGCGAACCCGTGTGGGCGGCCTCACAGCCGGACCGGGCGGCGGTCGACGCAGGGTGACGCCGCGGTCACCGGTCCGGCCCGCCGCCGGGTCTCCCGGGCGGGCGGGTGCGCCCCGCCGGGCCGGACGGCACCGCCCACCGGGCCTTCCCGTCCGGTCAGGTGCTCCGGTAGGGGTTCGGCTCGGGCGGCAGCGGCGGAGCGCTCGCGTACGGGTTGCCGGGCACGGGACCCTGCGCGTCGTACCCCGGCAGGTCGGGGACGTCGGCGGAGGCGTCCTCCTCGCCGTCCTCGTTCGCCGGCTCCTCCTGCTCCTCGACCGGCACCAGGTCACGGGCCAGGAGGGTGGCACCGGCCACCGCCCCCGGCATGGCGATCACCGTCACCAGCGGCACCAGGAACGCCAGGACCAGCGGCACGCCGAAGCCGAAGGCGAGTCCGAGCCGGGCGCGCAGCAGCCGGATCCGCTCGCGCTGCGGCACCCCGCGCCGCTGGAGGCCGACCGAGGTCAGCTCGACCGCGAGGAAGAACCCGGAGACCAGGAAGCCCAGGACGGGGACCACCGTCTGCCCGATCACCGGGATGAACCCGCAGGCGAACAGCACCACGCCGAAGCCGGCCGCCCGGACCAGCACGTAGAGGCTGTCCCGGGCCGAGATCACCAGCTCGCGCCAGAGCGGCGTGTCGGGCGCGGCCGGAGCGCCGCCCTCGGTCTCGTCGACCTTCTCGCAGAGCGCCTCGTAGAAGGGCTGGCCGACCAGCAGTGTGACTGCGGTGAAGGTGAGGACGGAGAGCATCAGGCCGCCGACGAAGACGATCGCGGCGAGCGCGGTGCGCAGCATGCCCTGCCAGGGCGAGCCCCAGTCGTCGGCGAACGGGGTGGCCCAGTCGGCGATGTCGCCGGCCCAGCCGCCGAGGAAGAACAGCGCCACGACGTAACCGACCAGGGTGATCAGCGCCGGGATCATCCCGAACGCCCACCAGCGGCCGTGTCGGCCCACCCACTTCTGGCCCTTGGCCAGGTACCCCATCCCCGCTGCAAGATCTCGCATGAGGGGAAGGGTAGGTGCTGGTACGTCAGCGGGTCATATCCGTCCCGTCACGGAACGGAACGGAGCGCGGGGCCCGGCCGGGGAGCCCGCCCGGGGCCGGCCCGCCGGACGGGGCGGACGGCGAGGGCAGCGGTCCGGCCGGGCGGACCGGCGGGAACGCGACACCGGGCCCGGGAACCTCCGCAACGGCTCCCGGGCCCGGTGGTTCGCGGGCGGCGTGCTCGGCTCAGGAGGCCGAGGTCACCGCCGCGGCCCGCCGCCGGCGGCCCACCACGGCCGACGCCGTCAGCACGATGGCCGCGGCGACCAGCGACAGGTACATCTGCTTCCGGCCGTCGGAATCGGTGAACATGTACGCCATCACGAAGCCGATCATGCCGATCGCGGTCCAGGTGAGGTACGGGTACAGCCACATCCGGACGGTCAGCCGCTCGGGCATCTCGCGCTCGATGATCCGGCGCATCCGCAGCTGGGAGAAGCAGATCACCAGCCAGACGAAGAGCGCCACCGCACCCGAGGAGTTGAGCAGGAAGGAGAAGACGGTGTCGGGGGAGGTGTAGTTGAAGAAGACGGCGACGAAGCCGAACACCACCGAGGACAGGATCGCCACCTGCGGCACGCCGCGCTTGGTCACCGAGGCGAAGGCCTTCGGCGCGTCGCCGCGCTGCCCGAGCGAGAAGGCCATCCGGGAGGCGGTGTACATGCCCGAGTTCAGGCAGGAGAGCACGGCGGTCAGCACGATCACGTCCATCACCCGACCGGCGCCCGGGATGCCGATGTGCTCCAGCACCGCCACGTACGGGCTGCCCTTGACCGAGGCGGAGTCCCACGGCAGCAGGGTCACCACGAGCAGGATCGAGCCCAGGTAGAACACGCCGATGCGCCAGATCACGCTGTTGGTGGCCTTGCTGACCGCCTTCTCCGGGTCCTCGGACTCGCCGGCGGCCAGGGTGACGATCTCGCTGCCCATGAAGGCGAAGACGACGGTGAGCATGCCGGTGAAGACCGCACCCACACCGTGTGGCAGGAAGCCTCCGTGGCCGACCAGGTTCTCGGTGCCGACGGCCCGGGTGCCGGGCAGCAGGCCGAACACCGCCAGCGTGCCGACGACCAGGAAGGCGGCGATCGCCACCACCTTGATCCCGGCGAACCAGAACTCGAACTCGCCGTAGGAGGCGACCGAGGCGAGGTTGGTCGCGGTGAGGACGGCCATGACGATCAGCGCGAACGCCCACTGGGGGACGCCGGGCATCCAGCTGTTGAGGATCTTCGCGCCGGCGGTGGCCTCGACGGCCAGCACCACGACCCAGAAGAACCAGTACAGCCAGCCGATCGAGAACCCGGCCCAGCGGCCGAGCGCCCGGTCCGCGTACGCCGAGAAGGAGCCGCTCTGCGGGTCGGCCGCGGCCATCTCGCCGAGCATCCGCATGACCAGCACGACCAGGACTCCGGCCAGCGCGTAGGAGAGCAGGATGCCGGGGCCGGTGGCGGCGATGCCCGCGCCCGAGCCGACGAAGAGGCCGGCGCCGATGACGCCGCCGATGGCGATCATCGACAGGTGGCGGTTCTTGAGTCCGGCCTTCAGGTGGCCGTCGCCACCGTGACCGGGCTGCTGCTGCGGGGTGGTGCCGTTCGCGGAGGCGTCGACCGGGGGCGATTCGGTCGAGGTGGTGGTTTCCGCACTCATCTGAGGGTGCCCTGTGCCTTTCCAGCGCGGCCTGACCCTCGACTCGTACGCCGGAGGGTGGGGGACGGATCCGCGCATTGCGGTGCAACCTAACTTCTACCTCCGAGTATCGGAACAAGGCCCCGGAAAATGTTCGCTCAGCGGACGTGAAACAGCAGGTCAGAGGGGGTGAAGAGGGGGCGGTGAAAGCTCAAATCTGACACAGTGCCAGGTCGCCGGGGGTGGGGCGGGACTGCCGGCGGCCCGCCTGCGGGGTCCGTCGGGCGGCCGTTCATACTGGCCGCGTGATGATCGTCCTCGTGGTGTTCGGCATCCTCCTCCTGCTGGCCGTCCTGGCCCTCGCGCACTGGTACCTCTGGCGCCGCCTGGTGCGCGACGTCTCCGTGCCGGGCGGGCGGTGGCGCCGGGCCGGCACGGTGCTCGCCGTCGTCCTGCCGCTGCTCGCCCTGGGGGCGGTGATCGGCGGGCGGGCGCTCCCGATGGCCGTGGAGCGGTGGCTGGCCTGGCCCGGGTACCTCTGGCTGGCGGTGCTGCTGTACCTGCTGCTGGCGCTCGGTGTCGGCGAGGCCGTGCGTCCGCTGCTGCTGCGCCTGCCGGCGCGCCGGGCGGAGGCCGGGCGGGTGGCCGAACCGGCACCGGTTGCCGACCCGGCTGATCCGGCGGACCCGGCGGACCGGACGGTTCCGGAAGCGCCCCGGGAGGTTCAGGAGGCCCGGGAGGTCCCGGAGGTTCCGGGGAGCGGGGCCGGCGCGCCGTCGACGTCCTTCGCCCCCTCGCCCGAGCGGCGACTCTTCGTGGCCCGGGCGGTCGCGCTCGGCGCCTCCGGCGCGGCGGCGGCCGTGGTCGGCACCGGCGCCTACGGGGTCCTGCGCGGACCCGGGCTCAAGCACGTGACCGTGCCACTGGCCAAGCTGCCCGCCCGGGCGGACGGCTACCGGATCGCGGTGGTCAGCGACATCCACCTCGGGCCCATCCTCGGCCGCGCCCACACCCAGCGGATCGTGGACACCATCAACGGGGCGCAGCCCGACCTGATCGCGATCGTGGGCGACCTGGTGGACGGCAGCGTCGCCGAACTCGGCCGGGACGCCGAGCCCTTGGCGCAGCTGCGGGCCCGCGACGGCGCGTACTTCGTCACCGGCAACCACGAGTACTTCTCCGGCGCGGCCCCCTGGGTGGACTTCGTCCGCGAGCTGGGTGTCCACCCGCTGCAGAACGCCCGGGTGGAGCTGGGCGGCTTCGACCTGGCGGGGGTCAACGACATCGCCGGCGAGAAGGAGGGCGACGGTCCGGACTTCGGCAAGGCGCTCGGCGACCGCGACCGGGCCCGTACCTCCGTCCTGCTGTCGCACCAGCCGGTCACCATCCACGACGCGGTCCGGCACGGCGTCGACCTCCAGCTCTCCGGGCACACCCACGGCGGGCAGCTCTGGCCGGGCAACTTCCTGGCCGAGCTCGCCAACCCCACGGTCGCCGGGCTGGAGCGGTACGGCGACACCCAGCTCTACGTCACCCGTGGCGCCGGTGCCTGGGGCCCGCCGGTCCGGGTGGGCGCGCCGTCCGACATCACCGTCGTCACCCTCGCCTCGCTCCGGGCCTGAGCGCGGGCCCGGCGCGGCGCGGTCCGACCCGCGCGCTCCGGGTCGCGCCGGTCAGACCCGCTCGCTCTCGCCCTCGGTGTCGATGTGGGGGAGGATCCGGTCGAGGAAGCGGGGCGTCCACCACGCGGCCGGGCCGAGCAGCGTCATGACCGCCGGTACCAGCAGCAGCCGGACGATCGTGGCGTCGATCAGGACGCTCACCGCCAGGCCCAGGCCCATCATCTTGATCACGATGTTGTCGCTGACGATGAACGCGGCGAACACGCTGACCATGATCAGCGCCGCACAGCTGATCACCCGCGCCGTGATCTCCAGCGCGTGCGCCACGCCCGCCCGGCTGTCGCCGGTCCGCAGCCAGGCCTCGTGCACCCGGGAGAGCAGGAAGATCTCGTAGTCCATGCTCAGGCCGAAGACGATCGCGAACATCATCATCGGCACGTAGCTCTCGATCGGCACGGTGCCCGAGACGCCGAGCGCCGGACCGCCCCACCCCCACTGGAAGACGGCCACCAGGACCCCGTACGACGCCGCGATCGAGATCAGGTTGAGCACGGCGGCCTTCACCGCGACCAGCAGCCCGCGGAACACGATCAGGATGATCAGGAACGCGAGCCCCACCACCACCGCGATGATCCACGGCAGCCGGCTCGACACGATGTCCAGGAAGTCCACCTGCGCGGCGGTCGTCCCGGTCACGTACGTCTCGGCGCCGGTGCCGGCCACGGACTGCGGGAGCACCGTGTCGGCGAGCCGGTTGACCAGCTCGGTGGTGCTCTGCTCCTGGGGCGCCTCCGCCGGGATCACGGTGGACACCAGGATCACGCCGTCCGGGCTGGGCTGGAGCGGGCCGACGCTGGCCGCGCCCGGCAGTCCGGTCAGCGCCTGCTGCACGGCGCTCTGCACCCCGGACCGGTTCCCGGCCGGCACCGCGCTCTGGTCCACCACCAGCGTGAGCGGCCCGTTGGAGCCCGGGCCGAAGGCCTCCGACATCAGGTCGAAGGCCCGCCGGTCGGTGAACGAGGTCGGGTCGGCGCCGTCGTCGATGTGCCCCAACTGGATGGAGAACAACGGGATCGCCAGGATCGCGATCACGATCACGCCCCCGGTCAGGAACCACCACGGCCGCCGCTCCACCCGCCGGGCGTAGCGGTGCCAGCTCCCGGTGATCTCCTCGCCCGGCGCGGCCCCGGTCTCGGCGACCGGTCGCCGCACGTGGTAGCGGTCCATCCGCCGCCCGATCAGCCCCATCAGGGCGGGCAGCAGGGTCAGCGCGCCGAGCACCGCCGAAACCACGGTCACCGCAGCCGCGACACCCAGCTTGGCGATGAAGGAGACCCCGGAGACCGAGAGCCCGGTCAGGGCGATGACGACCGTGCAGCCGGAGACCAGGACGGCCCGCCCGCTGGTGGCGACCGCCTGCCCGGCCGAGGCCACCGGATCGTGGCCGTCCATCAGGTTCTGCCGGTGCCGGGTGAGCAGGAACAACGCGTAGTCGATGCCGACGCCCAGCCCGATCATCGTGGCCAGCGTCGGTGCGACCGTCGCGAACGTGGAGAGGGCCGCCAGCAGCCCGAGCACACCCAGGCCGACCACCGCGCCGATCAGCGCCGTGACCAGCGGGAGACCGGCCGCGATGACGCTGCCGAAGCCGATCAGCAGCACCACGATGGCGACCGCGAAGCCGATCGCCTCGCTGGTCCGGTCGTCCGGGGCGGGGCGGGCCAGCTCGCCGAGCGGGCCGCCGTACTCCACCTGCACCCCGGCGGCCCGCAGCGGCGCGACGGCGGTGTCCACCTCGTCGAGGTAACTCTCGCCGAGCGTCGTCGGGTTGGCGTCGAACCGGACGGTGATGTACCCCGTGAGGCCGTCCGTCGACAGCGGTCCGCCCGGCGGCGCGGCCTGTCCGGCCGGGGGCAGCGGGCTCTGCACGGACAGCACGTGCGGCAGCTGCTGGAGCGCGGTGAGCGACTGGGAGAGCGGCGACTCGAAGCCGGCCAGCGGCTGGGCGTCGTGCAGGACGATCTGGGCGGCGGTGCCGGCGGCCGCGGGCTCGTGCGCCTGGAGCACGTTCTTCCCCTGCGCGGCCTGGGTGCCCGGCAGCGAGAAGTCGTCGGAGTAGGTGCCGCCCACGGTCCGGTTGGCGATCTGGACGCACGCGAGGACCGCCAGCCAGAGGACGATCACGAGCACGGAGTGCCGGGCGCACCACTCGCCGGTCCGGCGGAGCAGGCCGCGGCGGGACCGGGAGGGTGGGCTGGGGGTGGCGGCCCGGCTGGGCGGCGTCATGGGCTCTCCCGGGGGTGGGTCCGCCGCGCGGTGGCCGCCGAAGAGCGGCAGCGGGGCGGGCCGGATGCGACAAACCCTAGGTCGCGCGGGTGCGCCGGGCCCGGGGAAGGGCGGCCCGCTGCTCCCTTCGGGCGGTCCGGGTGCCGGTCGGGGTGTCGGTCGGGGCCGGTCCGGGTGCCGGTCCGGGCCGGTCGGGGTCAGTCGGCCCGCAGGGCCAGCACGGTGACGAGCCGGGCGTCGGCGGGGTTCCCGGTGAGGCGCGCGGCCAGCACCGCCGGGATGTCGCTCTCCTGCGAGTACCCGGGCACGACGGTGACCTCCGTCTCCCGTACGCCGTCCGTGCCGGCGACCGCGTAGGTCACCCGGTACCTGGTCGCGTCGGGCGGCGGGACCGCTCCGGTCCTCCGCATCGGGCACCACCTCCGTCCCGCCGTCATTGTCCGCCCGGACGCGGGTGGAGGGGGTGCCGGGCGCGGAGCCGCCCCGGGCGCACGGCCCGCCGGCCCGCGTGCCCGGGCCGCGTGCCCGGGCCGCGACGCGATCCTGTGGCCGATCGGGACGAACCCGGGCAGAGTGGAGATTCCGGGCGCGACGCCCCGGCAGCGGGAACCACCGGGACGGCTCCGGGAAGGAGCGACCCCATGCAGACCACCTGGAAGGGGACGATCAGCTTCGGCCTGGTCTCCATCCCCGTCCACCTGTACTCCGCCACCCAGGAGCACGACGTCCCCCTGCACCAGGTGCACGCGAAGGACGGCGGCCGGGTCCGGATGAAGCGGTACTGCGAGCAGGAGGCGAAGGAGGTCCCGTACGCGGAGATCGCCAAGGGCTACGAGTCCCCGGACGGCCGGACCGTCACCCTCACGGACGAGGACCTCGCGGACCTGCCGCTGCCCAGCAAGAAGATCATCGACGTGCTGGCCTTCGTGGACGCGGCCGAGATCGACCCGCTGATGTTCTCCAAGGCGTACTACGTCGGTGTCGCCGACAAGGCCGCCGCCAAGCCGTACGCGCTGCTCCGGGACGCGCTGGTCGAGTCCGGACAGATCGCCGTCACCAAGATCGCGCTGCGGACCAGGGAGTCCCCGGCCGTGCTGCGCGTGCACGACGGCACGCTGGTCCTCCAGACCTGCATCTGGCCCGACGAGGTCCGCCCGGCCGCCGGCATCGCGCCGGAGGAGGAGGTCACCGTCCGGCCCCAGGAACTGAAGATGGCGCGTTCGCTGATGGAGACCCTCTCCGAGGACTTCGACCTCGGCCAGCTCCACGACGACTACCAGAAGGCGCTCCAGCAGGTCATCGAGGCCCGGCTGCAGGGGGTCGAGGTGCCGCACGAGGAGGAGCCGGGGGAGGCGCCGGACAACGTGATCGACCTGATGGAGGCGCTGCGCAGCAGCCTCCGGCAGGCCAAGGGGGCGCACCCCGGCCGGGCGGGCGGACGGCCGACAGAGGCCGACGTCAGCACCGAGGGGGCCGACAGCACCGATGAGACCTTCGAGGAGAAGCCGGCCCCGCGCAAGCGCGCCGCGGGTACGAAGAAGGCGACTCCCGCCAAGCCCACCGCCGCGGCGGCGCGGAAGGGCACCGCCTCGGCCACGAAGAAGACCGCCGCCAAGAAGACCACGACCCGAAAGTCCACCACCCCACGGAAGGCCTCGTGACCTCCCGCCACCCCGGAGGTGATCCCCGATGGACCTGCTCACCTACAAGGCTCTCGACACCGGCCCGGAAGCTCCGGCCCACCCGAGCCTGGCCCACCGCGCCTGGCACGGCCTGCTCGGCCTCAGCCCGACGGCCGTGGTCCTCCTGGTCGGCCTCTCGCTCGGCCTCGGCGCCGTCGGCGCCCAGGTCACGTCGCTGCCCTGGCTGATCGTCTTCAGCGTCATCTGGGGGGTGACCGTGATCGCCCTGGTCGGCGTGGTGGCCCGCTGGCGGACGCCCGGCCGGGGCCGGCACCGGATGGCCACCTGACGTCCGCCGGGGCGGTCCCCCGCCCGTGATCGCGGGGAACCGCCTCGTGCGGGGGAGTTCCGGACGGGGGAGGCCGGGGCGGGGCCGCCGCGGGTGCGGATCAGCCCTTGAACAGGTTGTGGCCGACGTCCGACGGCACGAGCTCCTTCACCGGCGTGCTGTCCCCGTCGGGCACCCGGGCGCCGGGGACCGGCTCGTCGCTCTCGCGGTGCAGCAGCACCACGCCCTGTTCGGCCCAGACCTGCCGGTAGCCGTGGGCGAGCAGCAGCGCGATCCGCTCGGCCTGCTCCACGTCCGACTGGAACGGGAAGGTCCGGGTGTCGGACCGGATCAGGACGTACTCCCGGCCGCGCGGCACGCCGTCGACGAGGACGGTGTCGGTCCGGCCGACCAGCCGGGGCACCACCTGGTTGTCGGCCTCGACCCGGGCGCCGTCGGGGATCTGCCCGGCGCCGCGGACCAGCGCCGCGTTGCTCGCCGAGGGCCGCCAGCCGGCCGGCGTCAGCAGGCTGATCCCGCCCAGCATCACGCTGCTCGCCAGCGAGACGGCCACCACGGCGAGGCCGAGACCGGTACCGGCCCGCCGCCGCAGGCCGCCCCGGGCGTGCAGGCGGCCGAGCGCCTCCAGGGTGGCGGTGAGCAGCACCGGCCAGAGGAAGGCGTCGTAGTGGTGGGCGATCGACCAGTGGTTGGCGTTGTCGGAGAGGACCCGCTCGGCGAGCAGCGGCAGCAGGCAGAGCGTGGTCGCCGAGCGCAGCGGGAGCAGGAACAGGGTGCCGAACAGCCAGAGCACCAGCAGCGGCTTGAGGGTCGCGTTGGTGGCGACCCGGAGCAGCAGCAGCGGGTCGCCGAGCACGTTGGTCAGCGCCGTCCCGGCGTCCGGGCCGATCGGGCCGTAGACCCAGTAGTAGTCCGGCTGCCCGCCCATCGCGGGGATGAGCCACACGATGGCGAGCGCCGAGGCGAGCGGGCCGCCGACCAGCAGCCCGGCGCCGTACAGCAGGCCCCGCCGGTCGCCGGCCCGCTCGCCCTGCCGGTCGCCGCGCGGGCGGTTGCGCCAGAGCAGGACCAGGCCGTAGACGCCGACCAGCAGGCCGAGGTCCTCCTTGGTGGCGCAGAGCAGCGCGGCGGCGAGGGCCGCGGTCCCGTACCGGCGGGCGAGGCCGCGTTCGAGCATCAGCAGGGTGAGCGGGACGGCGAAGGCGACTTCGTGGAAGCCGCCCCGGCCGGCGGCGAGCAGCGGCCAGCCCAGCCCGTACACCAGACCGGCGAGGTCGGCTGCCAGGCGGGCGGCGCGGGTCGCGCCGGGGTCCTCGTCGCGGGCGGTCGCGGAGGCGTCCCCGCCGGGTCCGGCGGCCGGTGCCGACGCGTCGGCCGGTACGGGGGAGGGGCGCCGGAAGCAGTGCACGGCGATGCGGCGGACCAGCGGGACGCCGGCGGCGAGGAGGAGCGCCTGACCGAGGATCAGGGTGCGAGGGTCCTCCCAGATCCAGTAGAGCGGGGCGAGCGCCGCCAGCACCGGTGAGAAGTGGTCGCCCAGGAGCGAGAACTCGGGCGGGAACTCGTGGTGGTAGCTCTTGACCGGCGCGACCGGGAGACCGAAGTGCGCGTAGGCCGCGACACCCTGGTGGAAGATCCCCAGGTCGAAGCCGCCCAGTTGGACCGCCGACCACTGCTGCAGCCCGCAGGCCGCGGTGACCGCTAAGCAGAGGAACGTCAGGACGGCCGTCCGGCGTCCGGAGAGCGCGGCGGTCCGTGGCGCGGGCGGTCGGGAGGCGCGCGGCAGCAGCGGCCGGATCGTACGGGTGGACGGGGTGAGTCCGGTTTCGACTGGCACGTGATCCCTGAAGTGGTCGGAGTCGGAGGCAGGTGGGCCGGGTCCGGCCGGGCCTGCCCGGTGGGGCCGGCCCGGGGCCGGGCCGGACTGTGCGTCGGGCGGGACCGCGGGCCGGTCCCGTCCGACGGCCGGTCAGCCGGTGGTCCCGGCCTGCTCGGTGGCGGTCCGCCGGAGCAGGGTGATGCCGTGCTCGCTGCGGACGACGTGGTAGCCGCCCTGCTTGGCGAGGGCGACCTCCTCGCGTTCGCGGTCGGGCGACAG
Organism: Kitasatospora sp. NPDC058406; assembly: GCF_042722765.1. Taxonomy (NCBI): domain Bacteria; kingdom Bacillati; phylum Actinomycetota; class Actinomycetes; order Kitasatosporales; family Streptomycetaceae; genus Kitasatospora; species Kitasatospora sp. NPDC058406. The sequence continues at coordinate 8,519 of NZ_JBHXKE010000025.1, read as the reverse complement.
CGGCCAGCCCATCGGCCGGCCCTCGTCCACCACGATCCACTCGGCGGTCGACCAGCTCTGCGGCCAGCCGAACACGATGACCTCGCAGCGGTTGGTCAGCTGGGGCACCAGCCGGTTGGACGCGGAGACCCGGGCGCCGTCCGGGACGGCGGCCAGGACCGACCGGGCGGCCTCGACCCGCGCCGGGGTGCGCCAGAGTTCGAGGCCGAAAAGCTGGCTGAACGCGAAACCGGGCAGCAGGACGAGCGTGACCGCGAGGCTGACCGGCAGCGCGGCCCGGGCGGCCCGCCGGTGCAGCACCCCGGGGTTGGCGCGGGCCTTCACCAGGACGTCCACGAGGGCGAGGAACACGATCGGCATCAGGACGGCGCTGTAGTGGTAGCCGGTGCCCCAGTAGGCGGGGTTGTTGGAGAGCAGCCGCCAGCCGAGGGTGGGGAGCGCGACCAGCAACAGCGGGGACCGGACGGCCAGCAGCATGGTCGGGGCGAGCAGCAGCAGCACGGTCCGGACCTTCTCGCCCGGGGTGATGAGGTCGAGCGGGAGGGTGAGCAGGTTGCGGCCGCCCGAGCCGCCGCTCAGGTTGTCCCAGTAGGCGAAGCTGCCGCCGGGGCTCATCGCGGGCAGCAGCACCAGCAGTTCGAGCAGCGAGGCGGCCACGCCGAAGGCGACGGCGGCCGCACCGATCCGGCGGTTGCCGCGCCAGAGGATGTACCCGCCGACGGCGGCGACGGTGATGCCGAGGTCCTCCTTGACCAGGACCAGCGGCGCGGCCCAGGCGAACGCCGCCGCCCACCGCTGCTCGCCGAGCGCCGCCACCGAGAAGGCGACCAGCGGGACGGCGAAGCTGATCTCGTGGAAGTCGAAGCCGAGCGCCGAGGCCAGCCCCCAGGAGGCCCCGTAGCCGAAGCCGGTGATTAGGGCGGCGGCGGGCCCGATGCTGCGCAGCGCCCAGCGACTGATCGGCACGGCGGCGACGGCGAGCAACGCGGACTGACCCAGCAGCAGGACCTTGGCGGAGGGCCAGATCCAGTAGAACGGGGCGAGGACGGCCAGGATCGGCGAGAAGTGGTCGCCGAGGAGGTTGAACCCGGGGCCCTTCAGCTCGACGATCGGTCCGCGTCCCTCGGCGTAGCCGCGGACGCCCTGCTCGAAGATACCGAGGTCGTACCCGCTGGTGAGGAGAAGGTCGTGGCGGCGGACGGTAAAGAAGGAATAGACCAGGAATAGGGCGAGGGCGACCGCCCAGGGGATGAATCGCACCCGCCGATCGGCGGGGGATGGTGCGACCGATGGTTCGTCACCCTCCGTCCTTCGATGGAGTGCTGCGGTGAGTGTACTAATGGTCACTGAACATCCCCGTCGTTCCGGGTCGAGTGGTCTGTGCGGCCGATTCTCGCCAGCTGTTCGAGGCGGCGGGCGGGTTCAGCCACGAGCGAACGCCGCCGGGCGTGTCGGCCCCCGGGCGGGCACCGTAACATGGAGGTGCCCTCCCCGGCGATTGAGGCGTCGGGGAGGGCGTTTCATCGATGACCCGTCGTCAGGCCGTGCCGCCGGTCAGCCGGTGACCGGCTGATGCTGGATCAGTTCCACTTCTGGTACGAGCCGCCGTTGCCGCCCAGGGTGTAGACGTTCCCGTTGACGTTGCTGTCCAGGTAGAGCCCGGTGGCGACGTTCTGGTAGGCGTAACCGTTTCCGGCCCAGCTCTTCACCCACTTCTGGTAGTTGCCGCCGTTGCAGCCGAGGGTGTAGGCGTTTCCGGCGCCGTTGCTGTCGAGGCAGAGCCCCGTGGCGAGGTTCCGCAGGGTGTAGGTCGATCCGCCCAGGTCGTTGGCGTACCAGACCTGGTAGGAGCCGCCGTTGGCGGCCAGGGTGTAGACGTTGCCGGCGCCGTTGCTGTCGAGGACGCGGCTGGTGGCGAGGTTCGTGAGCGTGACGTAGCCGGAGGCGGCGCTGGCCTGGCCGGAGACCAGGACCGTCATCCCTCCGGCCAGGATCGCCGTCGAGGCGACAAGGGCAGCGGTGCGCTTGGCGAGCTTCATCGCATTTCCTTTCGATGCCGACCGGCCCTCCGGCCGGTCGACATCGAACTTATCCAAGGATTCCCCTTCGCAGGTTTTCCGGATCTCCGGAAATGCCCGGGTTCGGCCACTCGGAATTGGGTGGTCCGGATTTCCGGAGTATGAACGGAATAATTCCCGCCGGTTCGCGGGCGGGTGGAAATCGATATTCGGCGGGTCCGTGCTGAACAGGGGGTCCCGGGGGAGGATGTCATGGCAATGCCAGACAAAAGACGTGAAAGCCGCAAACCCGGCGCTGCGGCGCCCCGGGCCGCCGCGCGGGAACTTGGCCGTATCCGGCCGGGGCGGGGCCCCGGCCGGCCGTGCCGGTACCTCAGGCCACCCAGACGGTCGTGACGTTGCAGAACTCCCGGATGCCGTGGCCGGACAGCTCCCGGCCGAAGCCCGAGCGCTTGACCCCGCCGAACGGCAGCGCGGGGTGCGAGGCCGTCATGCCGTTGAAGAACACCCCGCCGGCCTGGATGTCCCGGACGAACCGCTCCTGCTCGGCCGGGTCCTCGGTCCAGACGTTGGAGCTCAGCCCGAACGGGGTGTCGTTGGCCAGGGCCAGCGCCTCGTCCAGGTCGGCGGCCCGGTAGACGGTGGCGACCGGGCCGAAGGTCTCCTCCTGGTGGATCCGCATCGCCGGGGTGATGCCGGTCAGCACCGTCGGCTCGTAGAACCAGCCCGCGTCCAGGCCCTCCGGGCGGCGCCCGCCGCACTCCACCCGCGCACCGTGCGCCCGCGCGTCCTCGACCAGGTCGGCCAGCTCGTCCCGGCCCTGCCGGCTGGCCAGCGGGCCGACCTCGGTGGCCTCGTCCATCGGGTCGCCCACCCGCAGGGCCCGCATCGCCGCGGTGAAGCCGGCGGTGAACCGCTCGTAGACGTCGGCGTGCGCGATGAAGCGCTTGGCGGCGATGCAGGACTGGCCGTTGTTCTGCGCCCGGGCCCGGACGGCGGTGGCGATCGCCGCGTCCAGGTCGGCGCTCGGGAGCACCACGAACGGGTCGCTGCCGCCCAGCTCCAGCACCGCCTTCTTCACCTCGTCGGCCGCGGTGGCCGCGACCGCCCGCCCGGCCGGCTCGCTGCCGGTGAGGGTCACCGCCGCCACCCGGGGGTCGCGGATCACGCCCTCCACCGCACCGGAGCCGATCAGCAGGGTCTGGAAGCAGCCCTCCGGGAACCCGGCCCGGCGGAACAGCTCCTCCAGGGCGACGGCCGTGCGCGGCACGTTGGACGCGTGCTTGAGCAGGCCGACGTTGCCCGCCATCAGGGCCGGTGCGGCGAACCGGACCACCTGCCAGAGCGGGAAGTTCCACGGCATCACCGCCAGCACCGCGCCCAGCGGCCGGTACCGGACGTAGGCGCGGGCGGCGCCGGAGTCGGCCACGTCGGCCGGGTCCGGATGCTCGTCGGCGAGCAGCGCCTCCGCGTGCTCGGCGTACCAGCGCATCGCCTTCGCGCACTTCGAGGCCTCGGCGCGGGCGGCGGTGAGCGGCTTGCCCATCTCCTCCGTCATGGTCCGGGCCACCGCTTCGAGGTCCTGGTCGAGCAGATCGGCGGCCCGCCGGAGCAGGTCGGCCCGGTACGGGAAGGAGCTGGTGCGGTAGCTGCGGAACGCCTCCTCGGCGCGGGCCAGCCGGCGCTCCACGCCGGCGGCGTCCAGCGGCTCGAAGGTCTCCAGGGTCTCGCCGGTCGCGGGGTTCACGCTTGCGATGGGCACGGGGGCACTCCCAGGGGTGCGTGGGCGGGTGGTTCCGGGGTCTGCCCCTCACCCTCGCCGACACCCCCCGTGCGGACGCGCCATGACCGCCCGGCGTGTCCCGCCGGGCGGTCGGCCCGCGGTGGTCGCCGCGGCGTCGGCGGGCTCAGTCCGGCAGCGACTCCACCCGGGCCGCCGCCTCCCGCGCGCGGGCGCCGGCCCTGGTCCGGCCGGCCGTGATCAGGCGGTTCGGGAAGCGGTGCAGGTACTCCGCCTCCAGCTGCCCGGTCCGCAGGGTGTGCCGCTTCAGCGCATCCTCCGAGCCGTACAGGAACGTCTCGTGGCGGGTCCGGTGCAGCTGTTCCAGCTCGTGCAGCAGCGTGTCGTTGCCCAGGGCGTGCGGGGAGATGCCCTCCGGCCTGGGGTGCGGGGTGTCGGGGTGCTGCATGTGGTCAACCTCCTCGGCGGAAGCCCCCCGCCTAGCCGGTGCCCCGCCGCGGGGCCCGGTACACCCGTTGGCGAGGGCGCGGGACGATCGAGGAAAGGACAAGAAGTCTTGCACAAGAGGTGTTGCACAAGAGTTCTTGTGGATAGGCTCGGCCCATGACCGAGCAACCAGACACCACCCCGGCCGACGGCGCCGCCCGCGGCGCCGTCCGGCAGATCTCCGACTCCCGCGTCCTGGCCGCCCTCACCCACCCCGTCCGCCGCCGTCTGCTCGACGTCCTCGCGGTGGACGGCCCCGCCACCGTCGGTCTACTGGCCGAACGCACCGGCCAGGCCGTCGGCAACGTCAGCCACCACCTCAAGGTGCTGGCCGGGGCCGACCTGGTCGAGGAGGCCCCCGAACTGGCCCGCGACCGGCGCGAGCGGTGGTGGCGGCCCACTTCGGGCACTCCGCGCTGGAGCCGCGCCGACTTCGAGTCCGACCCGGTGGACGCGGCCGTCGCCGACGCCGCCGGCTCGCTCCAGCTGGAACGCCAGGCGGCGCTGGTCCGCGGCTGGCTCGCCGCGCGGTCGGAGTACCCGCCCGAGTGGCGCGAGGGCTGCGCCGTCGGAACGGACGCCTGGCTGCGCCTCACCCCCGAGGAGGCCCGCGAGCTGGCGGCCGACCTGGTGGCGGTCCTGGAGAAGTGGGCCTCCCGGCCGGTGCCGGAGGACGGGCGGGTCCGGGAGTCCGTCTTCGCCTTCGCCCACAGCGTCCCGGCCCGGCCGTGACGCCCGCCGGCCCGCAGGCCGCGCGGGAGGCCGGACCCCGGTCCGGTGCGGAGGCCGGGCCGTCGGCACCCCCGGCCGTACCCCCCGCCGGATCGCCGACCGTTCCCGGCTCGCGGTGGGGTCTGCTCGCGCGGCGCGACTTCCGACTGCTCTGGGCGGGGGAGAGCATCAGCAAGCTCGGTTCCGGCGTCACCGCCGTGGCGCTGCCGCTCGTCGCGGTGGTCTCCCTGGGCGCCGGGCCGCTCGCCGCCGGTCTGCTGAGCGCGGCCGTCTGGCTGCCCTGGCTGGTGATCGGCCTGCCGGCCGGGGTCTGGGTCGGCCGGTGGTCCCGGCGGGCGGTGCTGGTCCGGTGCAACCTGGCCTCGGCGCTGCTGTACGCGTCCGTCCCCGCAGCCGGGTGGCTGGGCGTGCTGACGCTGACCCAGCTGTTGGTGGTCGCCCTGCTCGCGGGCACCGCGGCGGTCTTCTTCGGCGCCGCCTACCAGGCCTACCTGCCCGAGCTGGTCCGGCCGGAGGAGCTCACCGAGGGCAACGCCAAGCTCCAGAGCAGCGCCTCGGCCGCCCAGGTCGCCGGCCCGGGGGTGGCCGGGCTCACCGTCCAGGCGTTCGGTGCGGCCGCCGGGTTGCTCGTCGACGCGGTGAGCTTCCTGGCCGCCGCCGCGCTGCTGCTGCTGATCCGGGGCGCACCTGGCCGGCGCCGGGAGCGGGCGGGCGGGCCCGCGCCGGGCGCGTCGCTGGGCGGACAGGTGCGGGAGGGGCTCGCGTTCGTGCGTCGCGACCCCTACCTGAGGGCGCTCCTCCGGTACGGCGCGGCGGCCAACTTCGCGCTGGCCGGCTACCAGGCGGTCGCCGTGCTCTTCCTGCTCGACGAGGTGGGAGCGGATCCGGCGACGATCGGCCGGCTCGCCGCCGCCGCGGCGTTCGGCGGGGTGCTCGGGGCGGCGCTGGCGCGTCCGGTCGGCCGGTGGTTCGGCACGGCGCGCGGTGTGCGGTTCGTCCTGTCGGCCGCGACGCCCTTCGGCCTGCTGCTGCCGGCCGCCGGCTCGGGGCCGGGGGTCCTGCTGTACGCGCTCGGCTCGGCGGTCATGGTGGCCGCGGTGGTGCTGGCCAACGTGGTCTTCGGCAGTTTCCGGCAGGCGTACGCCCCGCCGGCGCTGCTCTCCCGGGTGCTGGCGACCGCGTCGGTGGCCAACCACGCGACCATCCCGCTGGGCGCGCTGGCCGGCGGGGTGCTCGGTGCGGCGCTCGGGCTGCGGGAGACGATGTGGACCATGACCTCGCTGCTGGTGCTCTGCGGCGGCGTCCTGCTCGCGTCGCCGATCCGGACGGTCCGGGACCTCCCCGCCGGGGCGGCCGGCCAGGGGGGACCGGCTGCCCGAAGAGGGGTGGGCGGATCGTAGGATGAAACCTTCGCATGCTTACCACTCACCCTGAACAGGCACTGATGTCACTCCCCAAGGCCGAACTCCACCTGCACATCGAAGGCACCCTGGAGCCCGAGCTCGCCTTCGCGCTCGCGGCCCGCAACGGCGTCACCCTGCCGTACGCGGACACCGAGGAGCTGCGCCGTGCCTACGCGTTCAGCGACCTGCAGTCCTTCCTCGACCTCTACTACGCGCTGATGGCCGTGCTGCGGACCGAGGAGGACTTCGGCGACCTCGCCGAGGCCTACCTGGCCCGGGCCGCGGCCCAGGGCGTCCGGCACGCGGAGATCTTCTTCGACCCGCAGGCGCACACCGCCCGGGGCGTCCCGCTCGCCGTGGTGGTGGACGGCCTCGGACGGGCGCTGGACCGGAGTGCCGAGCGCCACGGCATCAGCACCAGGCTGATCATGTGCTTCCTGCGGGACGAGTCCGCCGAGTCCGCGCTGGAGACCTTCGAAGCCGCCCGCCCCTGGTTCGGCGGGCGGATCACCGGCATCGGGCTGGACTCCGCCGAGGTCGGCCACCCGCCCGCCAAGTTCCGCGAGGTCTACCGGCTCGCGGCCGAGGCCGGACTGCACCGGGTCGCGCACGCCGGGGAGGAGGGCCCCGCCGCCTACATCACCGAGGCCCTGGACGTGCTCGGCGTCGAGCGGATCGACCACGGCCTGCGCTGCCTGGAGGACCCGGAGCTGGTCGACCGCCTGGTGCGCGAGCGGATCCCGCTCACCCTCTGCCCGCTCTCCAACGTCCGCCTCCGCTGCGTCGACACCCTCGCCGACCACCCGCTCCCGGCGATCCTCGACGCCGGATTGCTGGCCACGGTCAACTCCGACGACCCCGCCTACTTCGGCGGCTACGTCGGCGACACCTACGAGGCCCTGGCCGAGGCCCTGCGCCTCGACCGGGAGACCCTGCGGCTGCTCGCCGCCAACTCCTTCCGGGCGGCCTTCCTGACGGAGGAGCGGCGGGCGGAGCTGCTGGCCGAGGTGGCGGCGTACGAGTTCCCGGACGGCGACGCCTGACCCGACCTCCCGGGGAAGTCCGGGGCGGCGCCGCCCGGGAGACGGGCTCAGTGCCCGGCCGCGCCGCCCGGTCCGGCGACCCGGGCGCGCAGCGCGTCCAGGTGGTGGAGGGACTTCAGGACCTCTTGCTGGTCCACGCCGAAGTCGATGAGGCAGGCGATCTCGTCGACGCCCATCGCCGAGAGCCGGCGCACCACGTCCGCGCCGTCGTCGACGGTGCCGAACAGGCCGACGTCGGAGAAGAGGCGGTCGAAGGACCGGGTGAGCAGGAAGTCCCGGTCCCGGGTCGGTATCCGGTCCACCGAGAAGCCGTCCGCCCCCGGGGCGGCCGGGCCCGAGGACTGGAGGTCCATCGAGCTGCGGAGGAAGTCGGTGAGCGGCTCGCGGACCAGCTCGCGGATGCGCTCGCGGTCCTCGCCGAGCATGGTGTGCAGCATCAGTACGACGTGGCCGCTCGCCGGGTCGTGGCCCTCCTCGGCCAGGGCCTCCCGGTAGGTGGCGATGTTGCGCTCCAGCGCGTCGTGCTCCTGGCCGAGCTGGTGGGTCAGCACGCCCGCGCCCAGCCGCCCCGCGATCCGGAAGGTCTGCGGGGAGCCGGCGGCCGTGATCCAGATCGGCAGCTCGGGCTGCACCGGGCGCGGGAAGAGCCGGACGGCGCGCCGCTCGCCCTCGGCGCCGTCGAACTCGACCTCCTCGCCGCGCCACAGCCGCTGCACCGTGCGGGCCGTCTCGACCATGATGTTCTTGCGGTCCTGGAAGTTCTCCGGCTGGAGCACGAAGTCCCGGACGTGCCAGCCGGAGGCGAACGAGACGCCCACCCGGCCGCCGGAGAGGTTGTCGACGGCGGACCACTCCTCGGCGATCCGGATCGGGTGGTGCAGGGGGGCGACCACGCTGCCGGCCCTGATCCCCACCCGCTCGGTCACCGCGGCCAGCGCGGCGCTCGTCAGTGAGGGGTTGGGGAACTGCCCGCCCAGGCGGTGGAAGTGCCGCTCGGGGGTCCACACCGCACGGAAGCCGTGGGTGTCGGCGAAGCGGGCGCTCTCCAGCAGCAGCTGGTACCGGTCCCCGTCGGTGGCGGTGTCGGCGAAGAAGA